>CAVIYT010000176.1:0-26275 GCA_963646925.1 Paludibacteraceae bacterium | reverse complement strand
GGTCTAAGCCCTGCTCATGGAGTCCCTGGAAGGCATACGGGGAAGTTCTCGGTTTGAACGCGCCGCCGCGGAGGAAGGTAGCGCCGGAGCGCTTCACATCTTCAGCGACCTCCGTGATCTGCTCCTTTGTCTCGATGGAGCAGGGACCTGCGATGACCTGGAAGTTTCCGCCGCCGATCTTTCTGCTGCAGACCTCAATGACGGTGTCATCCGGGTGCATGGAGCGGTTTGCCTTCTTGTACGGTTCACGGATCCGGCGGACGTCCTCGACAACGTCGTTGGCGCGGAGCCAGTCCTCATGGATCGTGCTGGTGTCGCCGATGAGGCCGATCAGGGAATCTTCGGTTCCCTCTGAGAGATGGAGCTTGAAGCCCTGGTTTACGAGTTCTGTCTTTAAGGTTTCTACTTTCTGTTTATTGGCGTCTCTTTTTAAAATAATGATCATGGTTAAGTTCTCCTTTTTATCGAATATTTAATTTTGTTCTGGTTTATAAATTACAATTAAGAAAAACGGCAGTTCCAGGATCTGGCTGGTACCGTAGCCAGGTGATGGAAACTAAAAAAGCCGGTGTCTGCTACATTCGCAAACACCGGCTCCACGTTTTTTTACGTTTCCGAAAGTTCTAGAGACCTTCGGTCGGAGAGGTTTGTTTTTTGCAGCAGAAACAGTCCGCACAGTAATAATAGCCCGGAAAATAATAAAAAGAATAGGATGTAAAGAGATTCATCATCTGGTTCTTCATATCTGCTGTTCTCCTCTCTGAAGATTTCCGCCGGATCAGTTGTCTCCGGCTGTTGAAGCTATCATAGCGCTGTTAGGGGGATTTGTCAACAGAAAATTTTAATAAGTTGAAGTTTTACGCTTTTATGCGACAAAGAGCGAGAAAAAAGTACGAACGAGTATAAAAAGGAGAATAAGGGAAAAGCGATAAAACAAAGAGAAAAAGAGAGACTGATCGAATGAGACTGAAAAAAATGTAGCAGTGAAAAAAATAGAATAGGGATGTAGATGAAAAGGCAAAAGCAGAAAAAATGCAAAACAAAAAATCAGAGAGCCGGAAAGGGCAGCAGAAATTGAAATGTCCTCAAAAATCCCAGTACTGACATATACCAACAATGCCAGTACTGGGAATATAATCGATCTGATTTTTAATATATTATCCCAGTGTCACGGAATTCGCGATGATCTCCACACATCTCTCGATCCCCAGCGTACCGCTGTTTAAGCAGAGATCATAGTTCTTCGGTTTTCCCCACTCATTTCCGCTGTAATACTGGTAGTAATCGCGGCGTTTCGCGTCCACGGCGCGGATGCGGCTCTCGAGTTTCTTTATATCTTCCGGCTCCTTCTCAAGCCCCTGGATGCGCTCCACGCGCTTTTTGAAGCTGGAGCAGATAAAGATGCGGAAAGCGTCCTCGACGATCACGTCGGAACATCTGCCGATGATCACGCAGGAACCGTTCGCTGCAAGCCGCTGGATGATCTTTGACTGGATCACGAAGAGCTGGTCGGAAACCGGAACTTCGTATACAGGAGAGAAAGGATCCACGGTGGCGTAATCATCGTAGTTGATCCGTTTCTGACCGGCGATCACCTCATCGTTGGCGTGGAAGAGATCTTCCGAGATATTGCTGTCCTCGGCCGCCATGGCGATGAGTTCTTTATCGTAAAAAGGAATGCCGAGTTTTTTTGCGAGACGAAGACCGATCTCGCGGCCTCCGCTGCCGAGTTCACGGCTGACTGTAATGACTTTGCTCATAATATCATCCTCCCCTGTACATAATATTTCAGTTTTTTCTGCACAGTTTCAGTGCTGTCTGCTAAGAGTATACCATAAAATACGCCAAAAGGTTACAAAATTTTCATATATTCACACATTTGTAAGAAAAACAATAATTTTGCCAACCAGAAATTTACCGATGAAAAAGGTTGCGGTCCGGCAGACCTGCGCGGTCAGTGGGGAAAGCTGTGAGGACCGCAGGCCGCAAAAAGGCATAAAAATTACGGTCCGCGCCAGGGCACAGACCGCAACTTCAATTACTCACTTAAGTAAGCCTTCTTAACCTTCTCATCATTCATAAGCTGTCTCGCGTCGCCGCTTAAAACGATCTTACCGGTCTCTAGTACATAGGCCTGGTTCGCGATGGAGAGCGCTTTCTTCGCGTTCTGCTCGACTAAGAGAACAGTAACGCCGTCGCGGTTGATGCTCTGGATGATATCAAATACCTCATTTACATAGATCGGAGACAGACCCATGGACGGCTCGTCGAGGACGATGAGCTTTGGGTGGCTCATGAGGGCGCGGCCCATGGCGAGCATCTGCTGCTCACCGCCGGAGAGAGTACCGGCCGGCTGGTTCACACGCTCTTTTAAACGCGGGAAACGCTGGTAGATCATGTTTAACGTTTCCTCCATCTCTGCCTTGTCTTTTCTTGTGTAGGCGCCAAGCTTCAGGTTCTGGAGAACGGAGAGCGTGGAGAACACGCGGCGTCCCTCCGGTACATGGGCGATTCCCATGCTGACGAGCTTGTAGCCCGGGATCTTTGTGATATCGGTTCCCTCGTACATGATATGACCGGAACGGGCGCTTAAAAGACCCGTAACGGTGTGCAGTGTTGTCGTCTTTCCGGCACCGTTGGCACCGATCAGAGCGACGATCTCTCCCTGGTTTACATCGAAGGAGATTCCTTTTAAAGCCTGGATCACGCCGTAGTAGACTTCCAGGTCTCTTACTTCAAGCATTGCCATGATATGTTTCTCCTCCTATTCTCCGAGATAAGCTTTGACAACTTCCGGATTGCTCAATACTTCCTGGGTAGGACCTGTGCAGAGGACCTGACCGAAGTTTAAGACGGTAAGACGCTCACAGATTCCGCTGACGAGCTTCATATCATGCTCGATTAAAAGGATTGTCATTCCGAAATGGTCGCGGACGAAGCGGATCGTATCCATAAGTTCCGCGGTCTCGTTGGGGTTCATTCCGGCAGCCGGCTCATCGAGAAGAAGAAGCTTCGGCTCCGTCGCCAGGGCACGGGCGATCTCAAGTTTTCTCTGTTTACCGTAAGGGAGGTTGGATGCCTTAAAGTCGCACTCGTTGTCGAGACCGAAGACCTTTAAGAGTTCCATGGCCTCCTCATCCATCTCCTTTTCCACCTTGTAGTACCGCGGGAGGCGGAGAATTCCCTCAAGAGTGGAGTAGGTGTGGTGGTTGTGGAGTCCGGCCTTTACGTTGTCGAGAACGGAGAGGTCCTTGAAAAGACGAATGTTCTGGAAGGTACGGGCGATACCGGCTTTGTTGATGTCGGTAGTGGACGTTCCTGTAAGATTCTGGCCGTCTAAGAGGATCGTTCCCGTATCCGGCTTGTAGACGCCTGTCAGGAGGTTGAAGATCGTGGTCTTACCAGCACCGTTCGGTCCGATGAGGCCGTAGAGTTGGCCTTTTTCGATATTGATGGCAAAATTATTGACGGCCTTTAAGCCTCCGAAGGAGATGCTTAATCCTTTTACACTTAACATGTCTGACATTTTAAGCTTCCCCCTTTCCAGAATTTGCGGTATGCTGCGGTTTTAATCCGCCGAAGATCCGCTTGCGGAGCGTGATGAACTGCGGTGCAGAGTTGAAGAGCATCGCGAGGATCAGGACGATGGCGTAGATCAGCATACGGTAATTGTTTAAACCTCTTAAAAGCTCCGGGAGCAGGTAGAGGATGACTGTGGATATCACAGATCCGCGGATGCTTCCGATTCCGCCGAGAACCACGTATACAAGGATCATGATGGACATGTTGTAACCGAAGTTCTTCGGGAGAGCAGTCAGTGTCGTGAGGTTGTGGGCGTAGAGAACGCCTGCAACGCCTGCAAGGGCAGCGGAGATGCTGAATGCGAGTAGTTTGTATTTTGTGATGTTGATTCCGATGGACTCAGCGGCGATACGGTTGTCACGGATGGCCATGATCGCGCGTCCTGTTCTGGAATTTACAAGGTTCATGACGATGATCAGTGTGATCAGAACCAGTATGATGCCGATGGTAAAGGTTGCGGCCTGCGGGGTACCTGTGATTCCCTGGGGTCCCTTAATGAGGACTTCGCCGCCGTCCTTTAAGCCTAAGGACATGGAGTCCTTGAAGGAGATGTGGAAGCCGTCGGCGTCACGTCCGAGAAAGACCGCGTTTATAAGGTTCTTGATGATCTCGCCAAAGGCCAGTGTTACGATTGCGAGGTAGTCACCGCGGAGGCGCAGTACCGGGATTCCGATGAGAATTCCGAAAACAGCCGCAACGGCAGCGCCGATAAAGATGGCGATCACGAGGCTTAAGGTCGGGTCCATAGCGCCCTTCATGCACTTTGAGAAGAGAGCGCCGGAGAAGGCGCCGACACACATGAAGCCAGCATGTCCAAGGCTTAATTCACCGAGGATACCGACGGTCAGGTTTAAGGAGACCGCCATAATAACGTAGATACAGAAAGGAACAAGAAGTCCCTTTAAAAGGCTGGATACATGTCCGGTGCCCATGAGCACTTCCATGATGATCCAGGCAGCGACCACCATGCCGAGGGTGATCATATTGTTGATAAAGACTTTCTTTTTTGCTGTACTTTTCATGGGAATCACCTACACTTTCTCGTTCAGTTTTTTGCCCAGGATTCCGGTCGGACGTACCAACAGGACGATGATCAGAACAGAGAATACGATCGCGTCGGAGAGCTGGGAAGAAATATACGCTTTTGACAGGATCTCAATGATTCCCAGGAGGATTCCGCCGATCAGAGCGCCAGGGATGGAACCGATTCCGCCGAATACGGCTGCCACGAAGGCCTTGATGCCAGGCATGGATCCTGTGTAAGGAGTCAGGGACGGGTAAGCGGAGCAGAGTAAAACGCCTGCCACTGCGGCGAGGGCGGATCCGAGGGCGAATGTGAGCGCGATGGTTCCGTTTACGTTTACACCCATTAAGGTAGCGGCGCCGCGGTCTTCCGATACGGCGAGCATGGCCTGTCCGGCTTTCGTCTTGTTGATGAATGTGGTAAGTCCCACCATGATGATGATACAGGAGATGATCGTCACGAGAGTCTCACCTGTGACGGTGATGGCGCCGTCCGCGAACTTGAGGGCCGGGATCGTCACAACAGACGTGAAGGACTTTGTGTCAGCTCCGAATAAGAGGAGTGCGATGTTCTGTAATAAGTAGCTGACACCGATCGCTGTGATCAGGACGGACAGCGGGGAAGCTTCACGCAGAGGCTTGTAGGCAACGCGCTCGATCACGATACCGAGAACGGTGCACGCGACAATGGAGAGAAGCACGCTTAAGAATACCGGCATTCCCATATTGTGGGTCGTGATGAAGACCACGTAGCTTCCGACCATGATGATGTCGCCATGGGCGAAGTTTAACATTTTTGCAATTCCGTAAACCATGGTGTATCCTAACGCGATGATTGCGTAGACACTGCCAAGGCTGATTCCATTGATTAAATAGTTGATAAAACCCGTCATAAATTTCCACCTCGGTATCTTTTTGGGGATCTTGTAATTAAGAAACAAGAGGATTGCCGAAGCGACAATCCTCTCAACTAGCTGTCTTTCTTAAATGTCTGATTACATCGCCTGGTAAGCGCCGTCTACGACTTTAACAGCCTTCGGTGCTTTGTGCGGCTCGCCGTCCTCAGTCCATGTCATGCCTTCACCTGTAAGACCGTCAACGGAGATCTTTAACATTGCCTCTTTCATCTGATCGCATGTATCGCTTACAGATGTCTCCGGTGTAACGCCAGCCTCTTCGATTGCAGCCTTGATGGAGTAGATTGCGTCGTATGCGTCAGCTGCGAACTGGATCGGGACTTCGTTGTAGTTTTCTTTGTAGGAAGCTACGAAGTTCTGCGTAAGGTCATCCTGAGCGTCAGCCGCGAACGGAGTTAAGAGCATTAAGCCCTCAGCGAGCTTTGCATCGAAGTTCTCAACCTGAAGGATGCCATCCATACCATCGCAACCGAAGAATTTCGGTGCATAGCCCATGGTATCAGCCTGTTTAAGGATCAGAGATGCTTCGGTATAATAAATCGGAAGGAATACAAGGTCAGCGCCTGAATCCTTTGCTTTCTGAAGCTGGGTGGAGAAATCTTTGTTGGAGTCTGCTGTGAATGCCTCAGCATCTACAATCTCAAGACCTCTGTTTGCAGCCTCAGTGGCAAATTTTTCATAGATACCGCTGGAATATACATCGGAGCTGTCATAGATCACTGCGACCTTCTCAGCGAGATTGTTTTCAGAGATATAGGTTGCGGATGCGGCACCCTGATCCGGATCGGAGAAACATATACGGAATACATTCGGGTTCTGGGCACACTCGGATGAGGAACCGGATGGTGTAATCTGGAACATATTGTCAGCATAGGATTTATCCGCTACTGCTACACACGGAGCGGATGTCACAGTGCCCATAAGAACCTGCATACCCCAGTCTTTTAATGTATTGTAAGCATTGACGGATTTCTCAGCGTCATGCTCATCATCCTGAAAATTGAATTCAATCTGGTATCCGTTGATACCGCCAGCAGCATTGATTTCATCGACTGCAAGCTGTGCACCGTTTTTAACCGCAAGGCCATATACGGCTGCCGCACCTGTGACCGGTCCGATACCGCCGATCTTGAATACTCCGTCTGCGGCTGCTATGCCCTCAGCGGCTGTTGTCGCGTCAGCTGCTGCAGCGGCAGTTGTCTCTGTTGTGGAAGATGAGCTTCCGCAGGCAGTTAAAGAAGCTGCCATTGCAAGCGCAAGCCCTAAACTTAATGCTCTTTTTTTCATAATGATTCCTCCTCTGGAATTTATTATCATAGTAACCGTTTACCGCTTTGTTAATTTGCAGTGAATCGATTGAAGATTATTTTGAATTATAGGGAGTTTACCTTGAAATGTCAAGTTAAATAAAATTTTAATGGAGAAAAACACGGTTTTACTGCGGGGCTATGGTGACTTTTGATAAAAAATCCCATTTTTTTATTATAAAACCGGGGAAAAGACAGGTGAGCTTTCAATTGTGTTCATAAGGAAAAGATTGGGATCAGAAAACTGTATGTGTGGCGGAAAGAACAGAGGCTCGGATTGACAAAATGGCTTCGAATAGATAAAATTTGAAATAACAGGATTCGCGGCGGAGGGAAGCATGTGCCCGAATCCACACGAAAGGAGATAAGCCATGACGCTGACGCAGTTAAAATATGTGATCACCATCGCTGACACCGGTTCCATGAACGAAGCGGCGAAGCTTCTTTTCATATCCCAGCCCAGCCTTTCGTTGGCACTCAAGGAGCTGGAGAATGAGATCGGGACGGAGCTTTTTAAGAGAAGCAACCGCGGTGTTGTCCTTACACCGGAGGGACAGGAGTTCTTAGGCTACGCGAGACAGGTGACGGAACAGTACAAGCTGATGGAATCCCGCTATATCGAGAAAAAGAACGTGAAGAAGAAATTCGGCGTTTCCATGCAGCACTACACCTTCGCGGTGAACGCCTTTATCGAGATGGTAAAACAGTTCGGCATGGATGAGTACGAGTTCGCGGTCCGGGAGGAGAAGACCTATGAGATCATCGAGGATGTGAAGACCTTCCGCAGCGAGATCGGGATCCTGTATCTCAACGATTTCAACCGGAAAGTCCTCACAAAGCTTTTCGATGAGTCGGACCTGGAATTCTGTCCGCTTATGGACTGCGGGATCTATGTGTACCTCTGGAAAGGCCACCCGTTGGCAAACCAGGAGGAGATCACTATCGAGGAGCTTCAGGAGTATCCGTGCCTTTCCTTTGAGCAGGGAAATTATAACTCCTTCTATTTTGCGGAGGAAGTGTTAAGTACCTACAGCTACAAACGGCTCATCAAAGCCAACGACCGCGCCACCATGTTAAATCTGATGGTGGGATTAAACGGATATACGCTCTGTTCCGGAATCCTCTGCGACAACCTGAACGGTTCGGATTACTGGGCAGTGAAATTAAAATCCGATGAGGTCATGACCATCGGATACTTAAAGAGAAAGGGAATCGCTTTAAGCCCGTTGGGACAGAAGTATCTGGAAGAGATCCGGAAGTTTGAGGGAATGTAACGAGTTTTTGCGGCAATAGGTAAAACCTATAGCCAGACACATGGCACCTGTATTGGACAGCGATGGACGGAACGTGGTATGCTGTTAAGATCAGACAAAATGGATGATGAAAAGCAGGTTATGATAGAGATACTATTTTAACCTGGAGTTATGTGTGAGTTAACTGCTGGTTATATGGGCTATTATAATAAGGAAGGAACTCGTTTTTAATTATGCAGACGGACAGAAAAGAAGCGCTCCGCTATCTGGGGCTTGGAAAACATGAACCGGATCCGGAGACGGAGCGGCTGCTGGAGGAATGTATCCGGGAAACGGAAAAGGCGGCGGATCTCAGGCATCTGATCCGGGAGTATCCACTCGCGATAGAGGATGACGGGACCATCGATGGCGGTTGCTTTCGGGTAAAGAGTGAAAACTTAAAAAAGAACCTGTCCGGCTGCGATTCCGTCCTCGTGATGGCTGTCACCGTCGGGGCGGAGGTGGACAGGCTTCTCGCCCGGTACGGAAAGCTTTCCGTGGCGAAAGCCGTCGTCATGCAGGCCGCTGCCGCCGCGATGGTGGAAGCTTACTGCAATGAACTGAACGCGGGGTGGAAAAAGGAGTACCTGGAAAAGGGGCTTTATCTGAGACCGAGATTTTCTCCGGGCTACGGGGATTTCACGCTGTCCGCCCAGAAACAGATCCTTGACGGTCTGGAGGCAGGAAAACGGATCGGGATCACACTGACGGAAGGTTATCTGATGATGCCGTCAAAGTCGGTGACGGCTGTGATCGGCGTGAGCAGGACACCGGCGACCTGTACGATCGAGGGCTGCGAGGCCTGTGGAAAGAAAGACTGCGCGTTCAGAAGATAAAATTCAGAAAATAAAAGAATGTGACCGGCATATCGAAATGCCGCGAACAGAAAAGAAAGAACACCGGGATATCAGAACCGGTTACGATAGAAGACGATAGGAGAGAACCATGGGAATTCTGGAACTGATGAAGGAGAGACGAATTTATTTTGACGGAGGTATGGGAAGCCTTTTGCAGGCGAGAGGGCTGAAGCCCGGCGAACTTCCGGAGACATGGAATCTTTCCAGACCGGAGGTCATCACGGAGATCCACAAGGAGTACCTGGATGCGGGATCCGACGTGGTGACGACAAACACCTTCGGTGCAAACCACTTTAAATTCAAGGCGGAGGACGGATACTCCGTAAAGGACATCGTGACGGCGGCGGTGAAAAACGCGAAAAATGCCATCGCGGCAGCCGGACATGGATACGCGGCCCTCGATATGGGCCCGACGGGAAAACTTTTAAAGCCATACGGCGATCTGGAATTTGAGGATGCCTACGAGGCATACAAGGAAGTCGTCTTGATCGGAAAAGAGGCGGGGGCGGACCTTGTGATCATCGAGACCATGGGCGATGGATATGAGTTGAAGGCTGCCGTTCTGGCAGCAAAGGAGAACAGCGACCTGCCGGTATTTGCGACCATCACCCTGGATGAAAAGGGAAAGATGCTGACCGGCGGAAACGTGGAGTCCGTGACAGCGCTCTTAGAGGGACTTGGTGCCGACGTGATCGGCTTAAACTGCGGACTTGGTCCGATCCAGCTTCTGCCGTTTATGAAAGATATGGCGCGGGTGTCCTCCACACCGATCCTCGTAAATCCCAATGCGGGACTTCCGAGAAGTGAGGGCGGAAAGACGGTCTACGATATCGACGCGGACGAGTTTGCCGTGGCGATGCAGGAGATGGCGAGAAACGGGGCGACAGTTCTCGGCGGCTGTTGCGGAACGACGCCGGAGCATATTAAAAAGACAAAACTTGCCTGCGATCCGATCCCGGTCTGCGAGATCACGGACAAAAACAGAACGGTGATCTCCTCCTACTCCCATGCCGTGACATTCGGCGGCAGACCGATCCTCATCGGTGAGCGGATCAACCCGACGGGAAAGCCGAAATTCAAGCAGGCGTTAAAAGATAAGGATCTGACCTATATTTTATCCATGGGCGTTGCCCAGCAGGAGAGCCGCGCCGATGTCCTGGATGTCAACGTGGGACTTCCGGGAATCGATGAGCCGCAGATGATGGTGGATGTGGTGAAGGAGCTGCAGAGTGTTCTGGACCTGCCGTTACAGATCGATACCTCCGATCCAGTGGCGATGGAGCGGGCGCTCAGAATCTACAACGGAAAACCGTTGATCAACTCCGTAAACGGAAAGAAAGAGGTCATGGAGCAGATATTCCCATTAGTCAAGCATTACGGCGGTGTGGTAGTTGCCCTTGCCCTCGACGAGGACGGAATCCCGGAGACGGCGGATGGACGAATCGCTGTGGCGAAAAAGATCTACGAGACGGCGACATCCTACGGGATCCCCAAAAAGGATATCCTCGTGGACTGCCTCTGCATGGCGGTGAGCTCCGATAAGAATGGGGCGATCACGACACTGGAGACCGTGAGAAGAGTGCGGGATGAGCTGGGCGGAAAGACGGTTCTCGGCGTTTCCAACGTATCTTTCGGACTTCCGATGCGCGAGAATATCAACTCCTCTTTCTTCCTTCTTGCCATGCAGAACGGACTTTCCGCGGGAATCGTGAACCCGAATCTGGAAGCCATGATGCAGGCGTATGACAGTTTCCTTGTGCTGTCAGCCCAGGATGAGAACTGCGCGGGATATGTGGGGATCTACGGCCCGAAGGAAGCAGAGAAGAAGAGACAGAAAGAACTTTTGAAGGCAGCGGCGGTGAACGCTGTAGCAGGCGTGAATGGATCGGCAGGCGCCGGAAGCAGCGGCGGTGTCGGAAACGCATCCGCTGCGGGCACGGCAGATACAGGCTCCGCATTAAAGAAAAGCATCGTAAAGGGAATGACCCAGGCGGCTGCCGACGCGGCGAGACTCGCCTTAAAGGATACAGATGCCTTAGAACTCATCAATACAGACATGATCCCGGCTCTCGACGAGGTGGGAAAAGGCTTTGAGGCCGGAACCGTGTTCCTCCCGCAGCTCTTGATGAGCGCGGAGGCGGCGAAGGCGGCATTCGCTGTCGTAAAGGAATCCATGGAAGCCAGTGGAGAGGTCCAGGAGAAAAAGGGAAAAGTGATCCTCGCCACGGTAAAGGGAGATATCCACGACATCGGAAAGAATATCGTGAAAGTTCTCCTGGAAAACTACAGCTTTGATGTGATGGATCTTGGCCGTGATGTCCCGCCGGAGACCATCGTGGAAGCGGCGGTGAAGGAACATGTGCCGGTGGTTGGATTGAGCGCACTCATGACGACAACGGTTCCAGCGATGGAGGACACCATCAAAGCGCTTAGGAAAGACGCGCCGTGGGTGAAGGTCATGGTCGGCGGAGCTGTCCTGACGCAGGAGTACGCGGATGCCATTGGGGCGGACGCGTATTGTAAAGACGCGATGGCGTCGGTAAATTTCGCGACGAGTGTGATTGGAAAATAGAATTTCACAACTGCCAGGTCTTTCACAGGGACCTGGCGTTGTTATACAGAGGACTGTGCTTTTTGTCTTCTGTCGACCTGGCAGTTAGCTGTTTCTAAAAATGTGTGCAGAACTATGGATTTTTCTACCGTGATACGGTATAATGATAGTTACTGTATAAGTTTATGGCGGCGTCTGCACGATTTTGATGCGGGCGCGTAGGAAAGCCACAGGCTGGCACGCAAAAAAGGAGAAAATCAGATGAAAAAAATTCTGGATATCATCACGGATGAGATGAGAAAAGCTTTTGCGGCAAACGGTTATGAGGAGAGTTTTGCGAAGGTAACACTTTCCAACCGCCCGGACCTCTGCGAATACCAGTGCAATGGTGCGATGGCAGCTGCAAAGACATATAAAAAGAAACCGATCGATATCGCGAACGGTGTGGTAGAACAGTTAAAAGACAGCGAAGTGTTTGAAGAAGTGAATGCCGTTATGCCGGGATTCATCAACTTAAAATTAGATCCGGCGTTCCTTTCCGGCTATATGAACGGAATGAAGGGCGCGGACAAGCTCGGTATGGACGAGGTTGAAAAGCCGGAGACGATCATCATCGACTACGGCGGAGCAAACGTAGCGAAACCGCTCCATGTTGGACATCTCCGCTCCGCGGTTATCGGTGAGGCGTTAAAGCGTATGGGACGTTTCGTCGGCCACAAGGTCATCGGCGATGTTCATCTCGGCGACTGGGGACTCCAGATGGGCCTGATCATCGAGGAATTAAAGGACAGAAAACCGGAGCTTCCGTATTTTGACGAGAGCTTTACCGGAGAATATCCGGAAGAAGCGCCGTTTACGATCTCTGAGCTTGAGGAGATCTATCCGGCAGCCAGCGGAAAATCTAAAGTAGACGAGGCGTTCAAGGAGCGCGCCCAGGAGGCAACCTTCAAGCTTCAGAGTGGATACGCGTCGTACCGCGCGATCTGGAAGCATATCATGAATGTTTCCTTAAAGGACTTAAAGAGAAACTACGCAAATCTTGACGTGGATTTCGACCTCTGGAAAGGTGAGAGCGACGCGCAGCCGTATATCCCGGGACTGATCAAGGACCTTCAGGATAAGGGACTTGCTTACGAGAGCCAGGGCGCTCTTGTTGTTGATATCGCTGAACCGACCGATACAAAGGAACTTCCGCCGTGTATCGTAAGAAAATCCGACGGCGCTGCTCTCTACGCGACTTCCGACCTTGCGACCATCGTCGAGAGAGAAGAGGACTTCAAGCCGGATCACTATATCTACGTGGTAGATAAGCGCCAGGAACTCCACTTCACACAGGTGTTCCGTGTTGCGAAGAAGGCGGGAATCGTTCCGACAGACCGGAAGATGGATTTCGTCGGATTCGGAACCATGAACGGAAAGGACGGAAAGCCGTTTAAGACGAGAGAAGGCGGCGTTATGCGTCTTGAGAACCTGATCGCGGATATCGATGAGGCGGCTTACAACCGTATCATGGAGAACCGTACCGTTTCTGAGGATGAGGCGAAGAAGACGGCTGAGATCGTAGGTCTTGCTGCCTTGAAATACGGCGATCTTTCCAACCAGGCAACAAAGGACTATGTCTTCGATATCGACAGATTTACTTCCTTCGAGGGAAATACAGGTCCGTATGTTCTTTACACGATCGCGAGAATCAATTCCATCTTAAAGAAATACAGCGATACCTGTGAAAATACAGAAAACGGCGAGATCCTTCCGCCGTCCGCAGAGCCGGAAAAGACCTTAATGCTTGCCCTCTCCCGGTACAGTGATGTGATGCTCACCTGCTTCGAGGAACTTGCGCCGCATAAGATCTGCGCTTACATTTACGAGCTCTCCAACGCACTGAACCACTTCTATCATGAGACAAAGATCATCGCGGAGGAAGACAAGAAGAAACAGGCAGGCTACATCAGCCTTGTTACATTGACACGCGATGTGTTAATGACATGCATTAACGTTCTGGGATTTAACGCACCAGAGCGGATGTGATGAAACAGCCTGTCATGCGGCTATGCAGATGGGCAGGCTTGCCTGCACAGATGCATAGACATATGACGGGCAAAACTTCATGAGCAAGTAAGCCGACAGGCTGGATTGCGAATGAAGTTAGGATCGTGGGAGCACGAAGTGCGGAACGATCCGTTTCATGCCTAGAAAGCAATAAAACAAACCTGGGGGGACGGAATGATATGGAAGTAACGGAACTTACTGCCGAAACCTTCTGGAAAGGCGAGACAGAGATCAGGGGAACCGTCATGGACGGGGAAGATGAATACCGTGTCCGTATCCTGCGCAAGGGTAGTCAGAATTTTGACTACTCTTGTTCGCATATCAGTAAGACGGGAAGAAATCTCGGCTTCTGCGGCGTATCCTGCACACAGGGACCCGACGGGATCCCCATGTGCCCGCATGCCCATGCGTTGATCGCAGAGTGGATCCGGAGAGAGAGCAGGGAGTCGAAACATCCGGTCTCCACATCCCAGAAAGTCCGGTTTATGGTCCGGGAGTACACGAACCGTGAAGTGAGCCGGATCATGGGTGCCTCCGAGGAAGGACATTACCGTCTGACTCCCATCGTCGCCATCTCCAGAGACCAGGTGAAGGTCCGTTTCACGGTGGGGCGGGAAAAACAGTATCCGGTGAAGGACCTGACCGCCTTCGCGAAGGCGATGGAAAATATGAGTCTCGTCCAGTACGGAAAAGGACTGGCGTTCCACCACAGCCTTGAGGCGTTCGACGAGGAGAGCCGGGCACTGGCGCTTCTCATCATGGAGCGCGTCGGCTTCTTTCGGGAACAGTACCGCGGAAGCGGCAGATTTTCCATGGAGGTGGAACCGGCACTAAAGGAGCTGATCCTCGGAAGAGCCGGAAGAGAACGCTTTTTTGCCATCATGGACGGTCAGACCATCGAGTGTGAGGACTACCGGAAGAAAAAGAGAATGCTGACGGTAAAACGGGAGAATCCTGTCTTTACCGCTGCTGTAAAAAAAGAGGGGCGTGACGGGATCAAGGTCACGGTGGATAAGGACATTATGGCCTTTTCCGGCGAGAAGTCCCTGTTTATCGCGGATCAGGAAGCCATTTACCGCTGCGACCCTGACTATACGGAGTGCCTGACCGTATTTATGGAATATATGGTCATGGGACTGGACGCGGAGAACGAAGTCTCCGTCAACGACCGGGATATGCCGCTCTTTTACGAGAGAGTATTAAGAACGCTGGAATCCTTCGGCCTGATCCGCTCCGAGGGCGTGGACCTTGAAAGCTACCGCCCGAAGGAATTAAAGGCATCCTTCTACTTTGACAGCGACGCGGCGGGAACCGTAAACCTCCGCCCGGAGCTTTCCTACGGCGATTTCTCCTTCCATCCGCTGGCGGATGAGAATGTCCCGAAAGAGATCTGCCGGGATGTTCCCGGAGAATTTAAAGTGAGTCAGCTGATCACCACCTACTTTAAGTACACGGAGGACGGTTCCGGAAATCTTGTGATCAAAAATGACGACGAGGCGGTCTACCGTCTGATCTCCGAGGGCATGAAGAAATTTATGGACACCGGAGACGTGTTTGTATCCGAGTCCTTCAAAAAGATCCGTGTCCTGCCGCCGGTGAGCACATCGGTACAGGTGCGGACGCTTGGAAGATGGCTGGAGCTCGAGGTGGATACCGGGGCACTTCCGAGGAAAGAGCTCGCGGCTGTGCTTGCGGCTTACGGAAAGAAAAAGAGCTTCTACCGGATGAAGAACGGCGATTTCCTGACACTGGGGGACGGCGGACTTTTGACGGTGGCGAAGATCGCGGAACAGTTAGGCGTATCGAAGGAACTCGTGGGTTCCGAGACCATCAAGCTTCCGGCGTACAGGGCTATGTTCTTAGATGCCGCATTAAAGGAAGATAAGAGCGTCGGCGTCTACCGCGACCAGCTTTTCAAGGCTGTGGTCCGCGGAATGAAGGACGTTGAGGACAGCGACTACGAGATCCCGGCCCGCCTGGCACCGATCCTTCGAAGCTACCAGAAGGTGGGCTACCGTTGGTTGAAGAGTCTGGATGCCTACGGCTTCGGCGGAATCCTTGCGGATGAGATGGGACTTGGCAAGACGATCCAGGTCATCGCCCTTTTACTCGATGAAAAGGCGGAAAACGGCGGGACCTCCCTCGTTGTGTGCCCGGCGTCCCTTGTGTACAACTGGGAGAATGAATTCGCCCAGTTCGCCCCGGAACTGAAGGTTATGACGGCGGCGGGAAACCAGGCGGAGCGAGAGGAGATGTTCGTGGCTTACGAGAAGGAGCGCCCGGATGTGATGATCACGTCCTATGATCTTTTAAAGCGCGATATCCTCTGGTACCATGAAAGGAAATTCCGCTTTGAGATCATCGACGAGGCTCAGTACATCAAGAATTCCTCCACCCAGGCGGCGAAATCCGTGAAAGCGGTTCCGGCAAAGACGAGATTTGCCCTGACGGGAACGCCCATCGAGAACCATCTGGGAGAGCTCTGGAGTATCTTTGATTTCCTGATGCCGGGATTTTTATTCACATCCCAGAAATTTAAGCGCGCCTTTGAGATGCCCATCGTGAGAGATCAGGATCCAAACGCGCTTGCCCAGTTAAAGAAGCTTACGGGACCGTTTATCTTAAGGCGTTTAAAGAAAGATGTCTTAAAAGAACTCCCGGATAAGTTGGAGACGGTTCTCTATTCCAGCATGGAGGGAGAGCAGAAAGACCTCTATACGGCGGCGGCGGCTTCCTTAAAGGAACAGCTGATGGAAGGAACCGATGGCGATTACGGAAAAGAGCGGATGCAGATCCTCGCGGAGCTCATGCGTCTGCGCCAGATCTGCTGCGAGCCGTCCTTATGCTTTGACGGCTACAAGGGCGGATCCGCGAAGTTTGACACCTGTATGGAACTTCTCTTAAACGGAACGTCGGCGGGACATAAGATCCTCCTATTCTCCCAGTTTACATCGATGCTGGAGATCATCGCAAAACGCCTGAAAAAGGAGAAGATCCCCTATTATCTGCTCACCGGCTCCACGCCGAAGCGGGACCGCATGCAGATGGCATCCTCTTTCCAGAAGGACGATGTGATGGTGTTCCTGATCTCACTGAAGGCTGGCGGAACGGGATTAAACCTCACCGCAGCGGATGTGGTGATCCACTACGACCCGTGGTGGAACGTGGCGGCCCAGAACCAGGCCACAGATCGCGCCCACAGGATCGGGCAGGAGAATCAGGTCTCCGTATTCAAGCTCATCACGAAGCACACCATCGAGGAGAATATCCTGAAACTTCAGGAGATGAAGCGGGATCTGGCGGACACCGTCGTGACGGAAGGCACGGGAGCGCTCAGCAGTATTACGAGGGAAGATCTTATCCGTATGCTGGATGAAGATATATAGAAGATGTGTCCGTGACAGATGGACATGCAGCTCTTGAAGGGCATGGATCGCAGCGGAGATGAAAATGACATAAGAAAATCGACAGAAAATTGCAAAGCTTTTTCGGTAGATCTATGGTAGCATAGAAAAGAAAATTCAGGCTGTCTGCACGAAAGAATGCGTGCGTGCGGCAGATGAATCGGACCTTTACAAAAATATACCGAAAAAAGAGGATAGAAAACATGAGAAAAATGAACAGAATTATTCCGATTGCGCTTGCGTGTGCAATTTTTGCGGCACAGCCGGCGCAGGCGGCTTTGATCATCCGTGCGGATGGAACCACAACAGATACAAAGAATATGCAGACGATCGGAACACAGGATGGAAGCGAAGGCGGACCTGGATATGATGAGACATCCAATGCCTCAAACAGTACTGGCAGCTCAAACGAGAATCAGATCAGCACTGCAGCAAAAGCAGCAGCTGACGCTATCGAAAAGCCGGCGATCTCTTCAGAGGCAGGAATCCTTTACGATGTAACGAACGGCCGGGTTCTTTTTGAGAAAAGTGCCGATGAAAAGCTTGCTCCGGCCAGTATCACAAAGCTTATGACAGCGCTTCTCGTTCTGGAGAAGGCAAAGCTGGATGATAAGGTGACATTCTCAAAAACAGCAGTCACAAATCTGGAATCCGGTGCGGTGAAGATTGGACTTGTGGAAGGAGATCAGGTGGCTGTAAAGGATTGCCTCTACGCTCTTCTTTTAAAATCAGCCAATGAGGTCGCGAATGGGCTTGCGGAACATGTTTCCGGCAGTATTTCCGATTTTACAGAGCTGATGAACGCGAGGGCGGCGGAGCTTGGATGCACGAACACACACTTTGTGAACCCAAACGGCTTAAACTCTGATGAACAGTACACCACATGCCGTGATATGGCAAAGATCGCAGCGGCAGCGTTCGCAAATCAGACCCTCTGTGAGATCGACTCCACACTGAGCTACAAGTTTCCGGCGACAAAGGCAGCAGCAGCGAGAACCATCACTCCGGGTCACAAGATGCTCTACCCGAACGATTCCAGATACTATGCGGGAATCGTCGGAGGAAAGACCGGTTATACTTCCAAGGCAGGAAACACACTGGTAACCTGCGTGGAGAAGAACGGTGTCCGCATGGTTGCGGTAATCTTAAAATCCAAGAGCACCCACTATGAGGATACGAAGAAGATGCTGGATTATGGCTATCAGTATGTAACTGCAGAGAAATCCGGAAGCACATCCGATACATGCACAGGAAAGAAAGAGACGGCAGGACACTGGGTACAGGATAACGGCAGCTGGAGATACGAGTTTGCAGACGGAACAAAGGCAGTGGGAACGATCTACACGATCGATGCAGCTGATTTCGGCTTCGATACCGAAGGAAAGATGGTGACCGGATGGAAGATGTTCGGCACCGAGTGGTATTATTTCGAGACTAACGGAACTATGGTGAAGAATGCATGGAGACAGGATTCTGGCAAGTGGTTTTACTTAGGTTCTGACGGTAAGATCGCAAGGAATACTACGATCGACAACCAGTATGTTGTAGGCGCAGACGGCGCGTGGGTACAGTGAGAAGATGGTCAGAGTCGAAAGTACATTTTACTGAAGTTGAAATGTGCGTGGCGGAGTATCATATGAAAAATAAAGGTAACGGTTCAGTAGGTCTGCGCACTTGCTGCACTGACCGTAAGAAAGTATAGGCTGGAAGGCAAAAATCCCATCGGTGCAGCCGATTTGGAATGGATTTTTGCATGTAGCTGTGAAGGTACTGAACAGTTATAATAAAGAAGACAAGGAGAATGATCATGAAGGAAAGAGTAAAAGTAATGCAGGATATGTACGAGAACCGTACAACAAATAAGAAGGCAGCAGGATGCACCGTTATTATCAGCGGAGAGATGAAGGAAGTCATGGACAAGATCATCGCAAAGCATCCGGAGTACAAGAGCTATGCGCAGGCATTCGCAGGCGTTGTTGAGCGCGGAATCCGCGTGTTTGAGGAGGAGTAATCCGATTTGGGGACAGCAGTGTTTCTGGCTGCGGGTGTCATGGCTTTTGGTGCCGGTTGCCTGGCACGTTCCCGGTATGAGAGGGACTGCCTTGTAACGGAAGAATACAGGATCGTCTCGGAGAAGATCCATGGACAGGGAAAGACCATCGTCTTTCTGACAGATCTCCACAATAAGGAATTCGGGGAAGAGAACAGCCGCCTGCTTGAGGCAGTCCGGAAGATAAAACCGGATGCCGTGTTGTTTGGCGGAGACGGGATGGTCGCGAAAAGAGGAAATTCTGATGTCAGGATTCCGCTGACGCTTTTGACGGAGCTGGCGAAAGAGTTTCCGGTATACTGCGGAAATGGAAATCATGAATGCCGGATGGTCTGGAAGTCAGATATCTACGGGGAGACTTATGAGAATTACCGCACAGACCTGGAAAATGCTGGAATCCGTTATCTCTCCAACGAGGCGGCGGATCTCGACAGTGATATCAGGATCTGCGGTCTCGATCTTCCAAAGAGCGCCTATCTGCCAGGATCAGGGGAAATTCCCGCTGGTCTTTTAAAGGATGCCCTGGGAGAACCGGATCCGGAAAAATTTCATCTTCTTCTGGCCCATTCTCCGCTGTTTTTCGAGAAGTATGCGGCCTGGGGGGCGGATCTCACACTTTCCGGACATTTTCACGGCGGGACCATCAGACTTCCCATTGTGGGCGGAGTCATGACGCCCCAGTATCAGTTCTTTTATCCGCGCTGCGCGGGATATTTTGAGCTTCCGGGAAAAGGAAAAGAAAAGAGCCGGATGATCGTCGGGCGGGGACTTGGGACCCACTCGATCAATATCAGGCTGAATGACAAGCCGCAGGTGGTTGTTGTGAGACTCTGTGGGGCGGCTGCGCAGCAGTAAGGACAAAACGCGGATGGCGCGATGAAAAGCCGGGACGCGT
Source organism: Paludibacteraceae bacterium (assembly GCA_963646925.1). Classification (GTDB taxonomy): domain Bacteria; phylum Bacillota; class Clostridia; order Lachnospirales; family Lachnospiraceae; genus Pilosibacter. The sequence goes on along the minus strand of CAVIYT010000176.1, from coordinate 6,348 downwards.
TCTGCCCGAAAAGGAGAACGTTGTCTGCCTGGATCTGTGGGCAGGCGATGCATGAAAGAAGAGTGTGCATACGCACATTCTTTTTTGCGGTTTTATATCGAATTGTTGGACATGGACTTCCTGGATGGGAGACTGTGAAAATATACTTGAGGTGCATATGGAATTATCGTACAAACTGGAAAAGTTTGAAGGTCCCCTGGATCTTCTTCTCCATCTGATTGAAAAAAACAAAGTGAATATCTATGATATCCCGATCGCCGAGATCACGGATCAGTACATGGAGTATGTGCGGCAGATGGATGAGGAAAATCTGGATGTGGTCAGCGAATTCCTGGTGATGGCGGCGACGCTTCTCGATATCAAGGCGCGGATGCTGCTTCCGAAAGAAGTGAACGAGGAAGGCGAGGAGGAAGATCCGAGAGCGGAACTTGTGATGCGCCTCCTGGAATACAAGAAATACCGGCTGATGTCGGAGGAGCTTAAGGACATGGAGTCCGGGGCGGACCGGGTGTTCTACAAGGATCCGACGATCCCGCCGGAGGTCAAAGAATATGTGGAGCCGGTGGATCTCGACAAACTCCTGGACGGGGTGACGCTCACGAAGCTTCAGAAGATCTTCGAGTCGGTGATGAAGCGGCAGCAGGATAAGATCGACCCGGTCCGCAGCACCTTCGGAACCATTAAAAAAGATCCAGTGAGTCTGGAGGACAAGATCACATCGGTTCTCGGCTACGCGAGAAAACACCGGAAATTCAGTTTCCGGCAGATGCTTGAAAAACAGAAAGATAAGACAGAAGTCGTCGTGACGTTCCTGGCGCTCTTAGAACTCATGAAGGTGGGAAAGATCCATCTGACCCAGGAACATCTTTTTGATGACATGTACATAGAATCGCTGGAGCCGGAAGACGAAGAGGACGATATTGTTATTGATGTCACAACTGCTCAGTAGGTTGGCGCATTTACTGCGCGGGACTGTGAAGAGACCAGATAGTTCCGTTACCAGTATGAGTAGGAGAATACCACTGTGGAGGAAAATGAATGAGAGTGGAAAATCTGAAAAAGCAGGAATCCGTTGTGGAATCTGTGCTGTTTACCATGGGGCAGTCTGTGGAGATCCGTCAGCTTGCGGCGGCATTGGAATCGGATGAGGAGACGGCGATCCAGGCCGTGGAACGCCTGAAGGAAAAATATGACAAGAGAAAAGCGGGCATGCAGATCGTGCGCCTCGATGACAGCTACCAGATGTGCAGCCGTGTGGACTATTATGAAAACCTGATCCGGGTGGCGGCGACACCGAAGAAACAGGTGCTGTCGGATGTGGTGATGGAGACCCTGGCGATCATCGCCTACAAGCAGCCGGTGACAAAGGCGGATATCGAGAAGATCCGAGGCGTAAAATCGGATCACGCGGTGAACCGCCTTGTGGAATACGACCTGGTGTATGAGGCGGGCCGTCTCGACGCGCCCGGAAGACCGGCACTTTTTGCCACGACGGAGGAATTTCTGCGCCGTTTCGGCGTCGGTTCCACGGAACAGCTCCCGGAGATGAACGTGGAACAGCGGGAGGAGATCCGGAGTGAGGTCGAGGAAGAATTGAACTTAAGGATCGACGAGGAAGGCCACTTAATTGATGAGCCGGAAAGTGTTGCGGAAACTGCAGATGAGCCGACAGATCCGTTAAATGGTGAAATACAGGAAGAGACAATGAATCTGGAGAATACCGGCGAAATTACCGAAACGGAAAACACCGAGAACACATCCGATGAACCAGGGGAGAAACCGGTGACAGAAGAGAATGAAAATAACGCTGCAATAAGCGATGAAGAAGAGATAGAAGCAGAAAATAACGATAACAGCGAAGCTTGCGAGGAGGATTCCATATCATGAAATGCAGTGAGATCAAAGTGATCAAGAAAGACGGGACAAAGGAAGATTTCAATGTCCAGAAAGTCCTGGCTGCGGTGAACAAGTCCGCAAACCGCGCGATGATAACCTTCTCAAAGGCTGAGAGCAAATTTATCTGTGAGTTCGTGGAGGAGAAGGCGGAGGACTTAGAACAGGCGGAGGTGCCGATCGCCCAGATGCACAATATCGTCGAGGGCGCTTTGGAGCGTGTCAACCCGGTAGTCGCAAAGAGCTACCGCGATTACCGCAACTACAAGCAGGATTTCGTCCAGATGCTTGACGAGGTCTACAAAAAAAGCCAGTCCATCATGTACATCGGCGACAAGGAGAACAGCAATACCGACAGCGCTCTTGTCTCCACAAAGCGAAGCCTGATCTTCAACGAGTTGAATAAATCCTTATACCAGAAGTTCTTTATGACTGTCGAGGAGCTTCAGGCATGCCGCGACGGATACATTTACATCCACGACATGTCCGCGAGACGTGATACGATGAACTGCTGTCTCTTTGACGTCAACGAGGTCTTAAGCGGCGGATTTGAGATGGGAAATATCTGGTACAACGAGCCGAAGACTCTTGATGTTGCCTTTGACGTCATCGGCGATATCGTTTTGAGCGCCGCGAGCCAGCAGTATGGCGGATTCACCGTGCCGAGCGTGGAGAATATCCTCGCGCCTTACGCGGAGAAATCCTACGGAAAGTATATCACGAAGTACATTGATCTGGGGCTTGACGAGGAGAAGGCAAAAGAGGTGGCGTGGAACGACGTGCAGCGCGAGATGGAACAGGGATTCCAGGGCTGGGAGTACAAATTTAACTCTGTCTCCTCCAGCCGCGGCGACTACCCGTTTATCACCATGACTGCCGGAACAGGAACCAGCCGCTTCGCGAAGATGGCCACCATCACGATGTTAAATGTCAGAAAGAAAGGCCAGGGAAAGGAAGGTCACAAGAAGCCGGTCCTGTTCCCGAAGCTTGTATTCTTATATGATGAGAACCTTCATGGACCGGGAAAAGAGCTGGAGGACGTCTTCGAGGCGGGCATCGAGTGCTCCTCAAAGACCATGTATCCGGACTGGCTGTCATTGACCGGTGAGGGCTATATCGCCGGCATGTACAAGAAATACGGAAAGATCATAAGCCCGATGGGATGCCGCGCCTTCCTGTCCCCGTGGTATGAGAGAGGAGGCATGGAACCGGCGGACGAGAAGGATGTTCCGGTGTTTGTGGGCCGCTTCAATATCGGCGTTGTGAGCCTGCACCTTCCGATGATCTTAGCGAAGGCGAGACAGGAGAGCAGGGATTTCTACGAGATCCTCGACTACTATCTGGAGCTGATTCGGAAGATCCATATCCGGACTTACGCGTACCTCGGCGAGATGCGCGCTTCCACGAACCCGCTGGCTTACTGTGAGGGTGGATTCTACGGCGGACATTTAGGACTTCACGATAAGATCAAGCCGCTCTTAAAGACAGCGACAGCCTCCTTTGGAATCACGGCGTTCAACGAGCTTCAGAGACTTTATAACGGAAAATCCCTGGTGGAGGACGGCGCCTTTGCCATCGAGGTATTGAAGCACATCAACGAGAAGGTAGAGCAGTTTAAGCATGAGGACGGAAACCTCTACGCGATCTACGCCACACCGGCGGAGAACCTTTGCGGACTGCAGGTAAAGCAGTTCAGAAAGAAGTACGGAATCGTGGAGAACGTCTCCGACCGCGAGTATGTCAGCAACGGCTTCCACTGTCATGTGACCGAGGATATTACCCCGATCCAGAAGCAGAACCTGGAACACCGCTTCTGGGAGCTCTCCAACGGCGGAAAGATCCAGTATGTGAAATACCCGATCGACTACAACAAAGAAGCGATCCGCTCCCTGGTGCGCCGCGCAATGAAGATGGGCTTTTACGAGGGCGTGAACCTGTCCCTGTCCTACTGCGATGACTGCGGACATGAGGAGCTGAATATGGATGTGTGCCCGGTCTGCGGAAGCAAAAACTTAACGAAGATCGACCGGATGAATGGGTACTTGAGTTATTCCAGAGTAAAGGGCGATACGAGACTGAATGATGCCAAGATGGCGGAGATTGCGGAAAGACGAAGCATGTGATGTTAACAGTTTGCAGTGCGGCAATTTAGGCAAAAAAGTGCGTTGTAAGTTTACTTACATAAGCGCTTTTGTGTCTAAATTGACATAGGACGAACGCCCTAGAGATTCTTGTTTTTATGCCAATAAAAACAAGAATATGAGCATTGAGAAATATAGATAGAGGATACAAAAATGCGATACCACAACATAACAAAAGAGGACATGTTAAACGGCGACGGTCTGCGCGCAGTCTTATGGCTGGCGGGCTGCAGCCACGCCTGTCCGGGGTGCCAGAACCCGGTGACATGGGACGTGAAGGGCGGACTTCCATTTGACGAAGCGGCAAAAGAAGAACTTTTCGAGGCGCTTGCCCCGTCCTGGATCTCCGGAGTGACCTTATCCGGCGGCGATCCGCTCCACTGGCAGAACCGGAAGGAGACGGGAGAGCTGATCGAGGAGATCCACGAAAAATTCCCGGAAAAGACCATCTGGCTGTATACAGGATTTCTCTGGGAAGACATCAAGGACCTCCCGTTCTTAAAATATGTGGACGTTCTCGTGGACGGACCATTTGTTGAGGCTGAGAAAGATGTGACCCTGCACTGGAAAGGCAGCGCGAACCAGAGAGTCATCGATGTGAAAAAGAGCCTGGAGCAGGGAGAAGTCGTGATTTACGAGTCAAAATAAAAAATCAGGCAGGCTAGAATATTCTGAGTCCGTGACATAACGGGTGGATAAAAAAGGAGGAAGGCATATGTTTACAAAGTATTTGCTCTGTATCCTGACGATCGAGTGGGCCGTGCTCGGCACATGGCTCTTAAAGGGAAAAGGAAAGTCCTATGAGCGGATCCAGAAAAACAATGAGATCAGGGAAAAAGATCGTTTTGTCCGCTTTCAGGGAATGAACCTCTTATATCTTGCGTTGACTGCCTTCCTCACTCTGCTCACGACCTTCGCCGGGTCTGACCGGCTCACCATCCTCTTCTTTCTTGTGGTCTGCCTGTGTTTATTCGGGCGGATACTTTACGGAAACTGGAAGTTTGGAGGAAAGATCTGGATCAGATGGTAAACAGAAGATAGAAATGAAAGACAAAAAGGATCCGGCAACTAAATTTCCAGCTGAAGGCGGCATTGAGGCATAAAGTGATGATTTGTTGTACTGGTTTTGTTTCACAGAGTTTATACAATTTTTATAGTTTTAAGCATTTGATAACTTGAGAACGCCTTAACATATGATTTATAATAAAGAAAATCATACAGAAGGTTCCTGAAAAGAAAGGAAAATAGGAGAAAGACATACCAGGAACTTGAGTTTAAGGATGCGTTTATGTTTGCGGCGGTCATGTCCGATGCGGAAAACTGCAGGGAGGTATTGGAGCGGATTCTAGGAATCTCGATACGGAAAGTGACGGTTCATGCGGAACATGTTCTTTTTGTAAATCCGGAAAAAAGAAGAGTCCGCTTGGATGTATATACGGATGATGAACATGGAACGGTCTATAATGTGGAGATGCAGACAACGGACAATAGAAATTTGCCGAAGAGAAGCCGGTACTATCAGGGGCAGATGGATGTTACTGCTTTGAAATCGGGGGAAGATTTTTCAAGATTGCCGCAGAGCATCGTGATTTTTATCTGTACATATGATCCATTTGGAAGAGAGCGATACCGGTATACATTTATGGAAACCTGTCGGGAAGATGGAGAACTTTTGGAAGACGGGACCTGTAAGATATTCCTGAATACGGAGGGAAGAAATGAAACAGGAGTCGCGCAGGAGCTTGTGCATTTTCTAAAGTGGATCGGTGAACCCTGTGCAGAAAATGAAAAAGAAGAAAATGATCGGCTTATCGCAAAACTTCAGACTCAGATCGCAGAGTTAAAAGAAAATCGGGGAATGGAGGAAAATTATATGTTGTTTGGTGAAATGTTAGATGAAGAGCGGAGACAAGGGCAAATAGATGTAATTGTAAAATTATTGCAGGAACATAAGATTGATGTCAGGACTGCTGCGTCTATTATGGGAATGAGTGAGGATGAGTTTGCAAAGTTGATAAAAGAGTATCAGAAAATTTAAGTAATATTTATACAAGTCATAAAATCTAGAGACAAATCTAACTATTTTTTAATCTATTGTATCTGAAACAAATCGACAAAAAATCAAATCATAAAACCAGGAATCAATGTGTGATTTAAAGCAGGGCAGGATTCCAGAAAAATCCCGCCCTTAATATATAACTGTGAATTATATGCAGCTGTTCGGCAGGTCTGCACATTTGCCTTATGCATTCTTCTCCACACTCTGCTCCTTCGCGTTCATGATCAGCATCTGCAGACGGTTCTCGATGTTCGC
>CAVIYT010000175.1:27126-31535 GCA_963646925.1 Paludibacteraceae bacterium | reverse complement strand
TGGAGAAAGCGGAACCTGGCAGCCACGGGCTGTTCTTCCTGCCCTATGTGACAGGTGAGCGGTTCCCGATCATGGACAGCAGTGTCCGGGGAAGCTTCTTAGGACTATCCCAGGAGACCACGGCGGCGGATATGGCAGAGAGCGTCCTCGAGGGCGTGGCATTCTCGATCCGACAGGGACTGGAACTGTTCGATCACCCGGCGTCGAAGATCACACTGATCGGCGGCGGTGCGAGGGAGCGGCGATGGTGCCAGATCCTAAGCAATGTCATGGGACAGAAGATATTTGTATACAAGGATCCGGACCTTTTGCCGGCGCTGGCTATCGCTTCGGCGGTATTCATGGCGGAGGGCGTGATCCCGGATTACAAGTCATTTATCGAGACGCTGGAGAGCCAGGGACACTGTTATACGGTGGAACCGGATCTGGAAGTCTCGGAGAAGTATCACGGGATCTATCAGAAATATAAGAATATTTATCCGCTGGTGAGAGAGTTTTACAGCAGATAAAGAGAGTGCAGTAGTAAAAAAATTACCTGCAGCGAATTGCAAATTACAGTAACTGTTCAGAAACTCCTGTTGCCGGGAGACTTTTTAAAACAAAACGTTCCGCAATCATGCGGAAATCGGGCAGTTACCGATGATATATCAGTTTACACGAGGAGGAAAAATATATGTCAAAAGGCAGATTTGGCGCACATGGCGGTCAGTACATTCCTGAGACGCTTATGAATGCGGTACTGGAACTCGAAGAGGCATACAACCACTACAAAAATGACCCGGAATTCCAGAAAGAACTCACAACACTTTTAAATGAATACGCGGGCAGACCGTCAAGACTCTACTACGCGGAGCACATGACAAAGGATCTCGGCGGAGCGAAGATCTACTTAAAGAGAGAGGATTTAAACCACACCGGCGCTCACAAGATCAACAACGTGCTCGGCCAGATCCTTCTCGCGAAGAAAATGGGAAAGACCCGTGTCATCGCGGAGACAGGCGCAGGCCAGCACGGCGTAGCGACAGCGACAGCAGCAGCACTCTTCGGCATGGAATGCGAGATCTACATGGGCGAGGAAGACACGAAGCGTCAGGCATTAAATGTATACAAGATGCGTCTTCTCGGAGCAAAAGTCCATGCGGTGACAACAGGAACAGGCACACTGAAGGACGCTGTTTCTGAGGCAATGAGAGAGTGGACGAACCGCATCGAGGACACTCACTATGTTCTCGGCTCCTGCATGGGACCGCACCCGTTCCCGACCATCGTCCGTGACTTCCAGGCTGTTATCTCCAAGGAGATCAAGGAGCAGATGTTGGAGAAAGAGGGACGCCTTCCGGACGCAGTTCTTGCTTGTGTCGGCGGCGGATCCAACGCCATCGGCGCGTTCTACAACTTCATCGAGGATAAGGACGTTCAGCTCATCGGCTGCGAGGCAGCGGGACGCGGCGTGAACACAGCAGAGACAGCGGCGACCATCGCCACAGGACGTCTCGGAATCTTCCACGGCATGAAGTCCTACTTCTGCCAGGATGAGTACGGCCAGATCGCTCCGGTTTATTCCATCTCCGCAGGTCTTGACTACCCGGGAATCGGACCGGAACACGCAAACCTTTACGATACCGGACGTGCCCAGTATGTGGCAGTCACGGATGACGAGGCAGTCGAGGCGTTCGAGTATCTCTCCAGGATCGAGGGAATCATCCCGGCGATCGAGAGTGCCCATGCCATTGCATACGCGATGAAACTGGCGCCGACGATGGGCAAGGACAAGATCATTGTAGTCAATGTTTCCGGAAGAGGAGACAAGGACTGTGCGGCAATCGCAAGATACAGAGGGGAGGATATTCATGAGTAAGATCGCAAACGCCTTCAAAGGCGGAAATGGAAAGGCATTTATCCCGTTTATCACCTGCGGTGACCCGTCCTTAGAGGTCACAGAGCAGCTTGTATACGCAATGGAAGAGGCAGGCGCAAACCTCATCGAGCTTGGCATCCCGTTCTCCGATCCGACAGCGGAGGGACCGGTGATCCAGGCGGCAAACATCCGCGCGTTATCCGGAGGCGTGACCACTGACAAAATTTTTGCAATGGTTGAAAAAATTCGGAAAAACACACAAATTCCGATGGTATTCATGACATATGCGAACGTTGTGTTCTCCTACGGAACGGAGCGCTTCATCAAGAAAGCGTCCGAGCTCGGCATGGACGGAATCATCTTACCGGATGTTCCGTATGAGGAGAAAGAGGAGTTTGATGTCGTATGCAAGAAGTACGACATGGACATGATCTCCCTCATCGCCCCGACCTCCCACGAGCGTATCAGCATGATCGCAAAAGAGGCATCCGGCTTTGTATACTGCGTATCTTCCCTGGGCGTTACCGGAACGAGAAGCGAGATCACGACAGATATCGGCGCGATGGTGGAGCTTGTGAAGAAGGCGAAAGATATTCCGTGCGCAGTTGGTTTCGGAATCTCCACACCGGAGCAGGCAAAGAAGATGGCTGGACTCTCCGATGGCGCGATCGTTGGATCTGCGATCGTGAAGCTTTGCGGAAAATATGGAAAAGATGCGGTTCCGTATGTGAAGGAGTATGTGAAGTCGATGTGTGATGCGGTGCACAGCATCTAAGAGCGGCAGAAAGAGACCGCATTGATGCCTGGGGCTGACACGAATCTGAACTTTCAGGCTGACAGTTCATCAGGCATGCAAAAATCCATTCCTAATCGGCTACGCCGATGGGATTTTTGCTTTCCAACCTAAGTTTTCTTACGGTCAGCGCAGCAAGTGCGCAGACCTACTGAACAGTTACTAAAATACTACAATATACTTTTGTAAAGTAAAGTGTTTACATTGTGCTAAGAGTTGTGCTAATATTAAATAAAGAACTGTTAATTCTGCGGTGCAGGGACTCCCTTGCACCGCAGTTGCTTGTGCAAAGGAGAAAGATGTATGCCAGTAGGAATTATTGTCAACGCCCTGTCTGTCGCCATCGGCGGCGTGATAGGGGCCTTATTTGGGCATAAGCTGCCCACAAGGATCAACTCGGAGCTCACGAAAATCTTCGGTGTCTGCTCCATGGGAATGGGTGTGAGTTCCATCGGACTCATGAAGAACATGCCCGCAGTTATCTTCGCGGTGATCATGGGAACTGCCTTCGGACTGGCGGTGAATCTCGGCGGAATCATCAACAGCGGCGCGTCCTGTATGGAGAAACCGGTGGGAAAGATCTTCCCGAATAAGAACAAGTCCATGTCCAGAGAAGAGTATATGACCATGCTTGTGACGATCATCGTGTTATTCTGCGCCAGCGGAACAGGAATCTATGGTTCCCTGGATTCCGGAATGAGCGGAGACCATACGATCCTGATCTCCAAGTCCATCCTGGACTTCTTTACCGCTATGATCTTTGGGGGAACCCTGGGAATGGTGGTTGCGGCTGTGGCGATCCCGCAATGCGTGATCTTCCTCGCGATCTTCGCAGCGGCAAAATTTATCTTCCCGCTCACCACACCGGATATGATCGCGGACTTTAAGGCATGCGGCGGATTCCTTCTTCTGGCCACAGGGTTCCGTATCGCAAAGATCCACAATTTCCCGGTAGCCGATATGATCCCCGCCATGGTGCTCGTCATGCCGGTGAGCTGGTTCTGGGCGAATATGATCGTGCCGATGCTGTAAGAGTGCGAGAACTTTAAAGTTATATGAATTAGTATCAAGAACATAGTACACTATGAAAAAGGACATTCTGGAACTGTATTTTTACAGGTCTGAGAATGTCTTTTTTGTTGCCAGGGGGTCAGAAGATGCTACCGGTGGCAGGTTTTGTAGGTAGATATGGAAATTATGATTTTTGCTGAAATCGAAATAGAAGATCATTTTGCTGACGTCAGCAAAATGGTCACTTGCAGAAAGAAGTATTTTTTAGTGTGCAAATAAGTGTTACAACTGCGCACCCAAAACAGTCGATCAGCACGTCCGTAAACCGTCCTGCGCGGCCTGGGACGAAGAGCTGGTGGAACTCGTCGGTGCAGGCGTAGAGGAAGACGATGGCGAGCGCGGCGAAAAGACGACGCTTCATATCTGGGGTCTGATATGTAAAGTGGAGTCCAAAGCGGACGGTGCAGTAAAATACCAGATACTCGGTCATATGGGCGGCTTTCCGGACCGGGAAACTCATGAGTTCGATGAGGTCGGCATACTGCGCCGGATCTCCGTGGAAAAAGCCGATCATGAGGATCAGGCGGCTCACGGTATCGCTCATCTCCGTGGACTCCGCCGCTGGCTGGGCGGAGAACCAGAAGATGGTGGCGGCGACGAAGAGTGCCGGGAGCCAGGAAAGCAGCTTTGATGCAACGGAATAATCTGTTTTATGACTTGTATTTCCTTTTTCAGATATATCTATAT
>CAVIYT010000175.1:0-27116 GCA_963646925.1 Paludibacteraceae bacterium | reverse complement strand
TCTATATGGTCCATATTTTAAAAACTCCTAAAAGTCTGTAGAAATCTACTATTTTATAACCATGAAAAATCCGCTGAAGTAATCTCAAAAACTGTTTTTTGATTGGTGCAATGTATTGAAAAGCAGAGCTTAGATATCACATGCATTACAGCGAGATCTCCCCTTTCGCCCGCGCTCTACGGTCGCGGATCGAATGGACCACCGGAACCATGAAAATCGCCACAATTCCACCTGCAAATCCATTATTATATAAATTCATGCCTCCATACACAATTCCAACATTTAAGGCGACGGAAGAGTGCAGGAAACCGGCGAGAAGTCCCATGAGGACTCCGAATTCCCCGGCGATCGGTGCCAGAGTCGTTGAGAATAAAAGTGCCAGCATCGGTGACGGGGAGTTGATGGTCCAGAGCTTCGTGAAGCTCGCGAAGAGCACGCCGAACATGATCGGGGCGATGTTCCGGATATGTTTTCCTGTGGCGGAAAATCCTACGATTGTGAAGATTCCGCCGATGGTCGGTCCGTTCAACTCGCCGCCGACACCGAGAATAAAGATCGTCGCAAATAAACCGTTGACTGTCATATTGAGGATCGTCGCCGCGCCCCCGTTATCCCGGAGATAATCGGTTCCACCGATTCCGGAGCAGGATAAGATCTTTCTGTAGGATTCGCCGACCTCCTTTCCCCCGAAGAGAAATGCCGCGATGATCATGGAGACGAACAGCCCGCAGAGGATCGCGAACAGCAGCTGGTTGTTGCCCTCGGACCAGATCAGGCGGGACTCGGTGGTGATACCGAAGGATTTTAAGACGGAGACAACGACGGTGGCGATGATTCCAGCGGAAAATCCCACGTTATAGAGGGAGTAACCTTTGTGGGCATAGTGGACATGGGTGGATAACGGCGGCAGCACGAAACCGATCATGAGACCCACGGCGAGGCTGATAAAAAGCCGCAGGAGGTAAGGCAGATCCGAGATATACATGATCTGCGTGATGATCGGGGACAGGCTGGTGCCGTAAAAGCCGATGTAGACATAGCGTGACAGGTGCATCTTGTGGTAGTGGGCGTAGATATACACGCCGATCAGGATTGCCCAGATGTTTAAAAGGTTCTTTCCGAAGAGGGAAAATCCAAACATCAGGCAGCTTGACGTGATCGTATGTCCGTCCATCTCCATGCCGAGAAAATAGATGGTCCAGATACATAAAAGCGTCAGCAGCCCGGCGTTGATAAAGGAAGTTCCGATGCCGCCGACTAAGAAGTAGTCCGTGATCAGGAAGTCCGGCTCCTTGATCAGCGTCCAGAGCCCAGGGAGAATTTCCGTGATGGGCTGCAGAAACAGTCCGACGACCATAAAATAGAGCGGGATCAGGGACAGAAGACGGAACTTCTGGAGTCTTGTGAGGGGGGAATGAGTCATGTACATGTCCTTTCTAAATACAAAACAGAAATGGGATATCTGATGGGCACAGTTAAAGTGCGCACATGGTTTAGTATACCGTAAAATCGGGGTAATAGAAAGAAAAAAAGAGATCCGACACAAAAAAGTATCGGATCTCCTGAAAAATATGCAGATTACTGAATGAACAGTGTATTCACATCAAGCTCATTCTCGATCATGCCGGACTCGTACATAAAGTCAGCGGTCTTCTGGAAACCTTCTTTGTCAGCGTCTGTGATCTCTGTGGAGAAGTCATAGAAACCGTACATTTCTTTAACCGCGTCAACATCAAGATCAAGTGCTGCGGCAACAGTCTCCATGGTCTCGTCCTGGCTGTCGCTCATGTAAGCCGCGATCTCGTCCTGTGCTGCGTTTAATTTCTCGATGACATCCGGGTGCTCATCGTAGAACTTCTGGGTTGTGGCAACCGCGATCAGCGCGCTGATGAGGCCCTCGCCGTCTGCAACGAGATGGTAGCCCTGCTGTTCTGCGTTGTAAGCGGTTGCGCCTGCGATCAGGGCAACGTCAACGCTGCCGCCGTCAAGACCTGCTTTTGCGTCCGGGATGCTCATATTTACATAGTTTACATCGTCAAGAGTCATGTCAGCCTGCGCAAGATAGGAGACAAGGAGCTCATGAAGGTTTGTGCCGGTCGGGCCAGCGATGGTCTTGCCTTTTAAGCTCTCCGGAGTTGTGAGGGACTCGTCCTTGGAGTACATGCAGAATGCCTTCGGGGAACGGCTGTACATGTTTAATACCTTGATGTCAGCGCCGTTTGCCGCGGACAGGATCACGGAAGTTGCGCCTACTGCGTAGAGAACCTGAACGTCGCCGGAAGCGAGAGCCTGTGTCTGGTCAGCGCCGGAAGTAAGCTCTGCGTACTCAACCGGAACGCCGAGCTCTTTCTCGAAGATTCCCTGATCTTTCTCGATGATGGTCGGTACATTTAACGGGGATGTTACATAGGTAACAGTGAGTTTGTCGATGGATGTCTCAGCGTCAGCAGCTGCTTCGGCGGAAGTTTCAGCCTCTGTGGAAGCTTCAGCGGTTGTCTCGGCAGCGGAAGCAGCCTCAGTCTCTTTGCCTGCAGATCCGGAGCAGCCTGCAAGGGAAAATGTCATGCATGCCGCAAGTCCTAATGCGATCAGTTTTTTCATAGTTGATTAGTCCTCCTCATGTAAGTTGAAAATTAAATGTATGATATGCCTGAATTACCAGGCGGATATCTGAAATGAATGAAATACCAGGGCTTTTCCGAAAAAGAAAAACTACCTGTTAAAATTGTGACAGATTACTGCGTCATTCGAGGCTTTGAATCATAGAGCCGCGTGAAGTGCGCAGGGATAATATCATAAAATTCAAAACATACCAAATTATATATTAAATATATTTAATTTATAAAATTCAAATTTTCTATAATATCTCTCTTGAGCGCAATAAATTCCTCATCCAGCAGATTCCTCTCCCCAGACGGTGCATCCACCGGATAAACATGCTTCACAAGCCCTTTTTCGATCACCACGATCTGATCGCCGAGGATCAGTGCCTCGTCGATGCTGTGGGTCACGAACATGATGCTGGATTGTTCTTTCTGCTGGACGCGGAGAAGCTCCTTCTGCATCTGTTCCCTCGTAAAGTAGTCGAGAGCCGCGAATGGCTCATCCATCAGAATGAACGTCGGCTCATAAGCCAGCGCCCGCGCGATCGCCGCGCGTTGCTGCATTCCGCCGGAAAGCTGGGACGGGTACGCTTTTTCAAAGCCGGACAGATTTACAGTGGAGACAATGTCCTGAATTTTTGCCCGCTCGACCTGATTTTTTTTCAGACCGAAGATGATATTGTCCCAGACATTTAACCATGGCATGAGCCGCGGTTCCTGGAATACGAAAGCCGTTTTGTGACCGTCGTCCCACAGGATCTCGCCGCTGTCGGCGGATTCGAGACCGCCGGTGAGCCGCAGCAGAGTTGTCTTTCCGCAGCCGCTCTGGCCTAAGATCACGGTGATCTTTCCTTCCGGGATCTCAAGGTCGATGCCGTTTAAGACGGGAAATGTCCTGCCGTCCACCTGGTATGTCTTATGAATGTCTTTTAATCTAATTCCAGCCATTTTCACCCGCTCCTTTCAGAAAGATGCTGATGAGAAGACCGAAGATCCGGTCCGTCACATAACCCGCGAGCCCGATGGCGAAGATGCCGACGATGACCTTATCGGTCCGGGACATCTGCTGGGCGAACAGGATCATATGCCCCAAGCCGGTGGATGCCGCGACCATCTCAGCGCCGATGATGGCGCGCCAGCTGTAACCCAGACCGATGCGCATTCCCACGAGAATGTCCGCCATGGCGTAGGGCAGCATAATGCGGAAAAATTTCTGGCGCTCCGTGTAGCCGAACATGGTTCCGACTTCCAGAAGTTTCCGGTCACAGCCCGTAAATCCCTTGACGATATTTAAGTACATTGGGAAAAAGGATGCCAGAACGATGATCACCGTCTTCGTGGTTTCGCCGATTCCGCACCATAAAATAAGAAGCGAGATCATGCTGAGCGGCGGCACGTTCCGGAAAAACTGCACCAGATACTCGTAGTAGCCTGCGGAGGCGGGAACCATGGCACGCAGCATGCCGAAGGCGAACGCCAGGATGAAGGCGATCACAAAACCTTTTCCGACGCGCAGGAAGCTGATCTTGAGGTCACGGAAGAGTTCGCCGCTCTGCAGCATCTTGCAGAAGCTCTGGAAAACTTTTCCGGGGGACGGGAGCACATAGGTACTTAAGATTCCCGCCCGGCAGACGATGTACCAGACGGCGAAGACCGCGAGGATGCCGACTAACGGCGGGAAATATTTTTTAAATTTCTGATTCATCGCACTCCATCTCCTCTGTGGCAGCCCTGGACACAGTACAAAAGCTCGATCAGTCTCGCGTCTTTCCATTCATTTCCGGTTACATAGGACTCGATGGTCGGGCGGCCGGATTTGCTGACAACGGAAAAGGGCAGATTGTTAAAGAATCCCGGCGGGATCGGGCTTGCGTCCGGCGCGGGTTCCGCAGGTTCGCCCACAGCCGCGAGAAAACGGTTCCACGGGACGAAATGTGTGTCCTTTAATTCCAGCTTGTTTCCCATGTCGGCTAAGATCCGGCATGGTGTCGTGATGATCTTTTCGCCGTCCGCGAGATCCGGGCGCTCCGCCAGCTCTCTTGCGCAGTGGATCAGGATCGGCTCAATATCCGCGATCTGGATCCCCGGCTGCAGGGAACGCACCAGGGATACCGCCGCCGGACATCTCGCGTCCGCAACCGTCCCCTCTGTATGTTCCAAAAGCTCCCGGTATTTCCGAAGCACGACCTCTCCCCAGTCCCCCTGGCAGGTGACCCGTGTCAGCTGATGCCTCCGAAGCAGCCCTTCAAGCGCCGCCCCCGAGATCATCCTTTCCGATACCGGATTGATCCATAAATATGTCAAAGTAAAACTCCTTTCAATTAGCCGTAGCTAACTAGCGGTATTCAGCATAGCAGATGAGTAGGGAAATGTCAATTGCAAATGTGACGGGAAGATTGTTATGGTCGAAAAACTGTGATACTCTATACATAAATGGAAGGGAGTGATTGTATGATAATGGAAAATAAACAGGAAACAGTTGAAATGTCACCTGATGAAAAATTAGAATTTTATCGTTTGATCGGTGAAGGTTTTAAGGATATACGTGAACACAGGACTAGTACAATTGATGAGGTACGGAATAAATTAAAGAAAACAGTTGAAATCTCAGAAATGCAGTGATATACTTTCAGACGTTGCAAAGCCTGAAAAACAAGGTCTTATAAGGCTTTCGCCGATTCCCGGCGTAAAAAAGAATCGAGTGTTCGTGACCTTCCACTCGTAAAACAAAACTAAAGGAGAAACTGAATATGAAAAACAACGCAACAAACAGCCCGGTACTGACACTTGTATACGGGGCGGCTATCGCGGCGATCTATGTGGTGCTGACGATGGTGTTCCTGCCGATCAGCTTTGGACCGATCCAGTTTCGGATCTCTGAGCTTCTCTGCGTACTTCCGTACTTTACCCCGGCGGCGATTCCGGGACTCTTTATCGGATGCCTGCTGGCCAACTTCCTTGGCGGCGCGGCGGCTCTCGATGTGATCTTTGGAAGTATTGCGACCCTGATCGGTGCGGTAGGTTCCTACCTGCTCCGGAAAAACCGCTACCTGGTATCCGTTCCGCCGATCCTCGCGAACATGATCATTGTTCCGTGGGTGCTCCGCTTCGCGTACGGTTCTGAGGACATGATCTGGTTCTCCACGATCACAGTCGGAATCGGAGAGATCCTGGCTATCGGTATTCTCGGACAGATTCTGTTATCCGTTCTGATCCGGTATCAGCAGGTGATCTTCGGAAAAGCTGCAGCGTAAAATTTGTGATCCCGTATCTGTTGGATGAAAAATCTGATGGATACGGGATTTTTTTGTACAAAAATTGACCTGAAATTCCGGACGCTTTGCCGATAAACAAAGAAGTGAAACTAAAATATGCAGTGTTTTATTTCTGCCAGACAATAATAGCAGTAATAGAAAACGCTGCGCAGAAAAGAGAGTATCTGCGTAAATTTCGCCGCATGTTAATTTTTCCACGAGGATAGATTTTCTTTTCTTTTTGTGATATCATGTGTAAAAGACCGTGTATATTTAAACACATATTTTTTACGTGCTTAAATGTACACAGTGTAAGAATATCTAAAATAGAGATCAAACATCCGAAAGGAGACAACGATGTATCATATCGATTTTAATAAACCAGAACATATTCACTTCATCGGCATTGGCGGAATCAGCATGAGCGGACTTGCTGAGATCCTGCTGGAGAGAGGATTTACCGTAACCGGCTCCGACGCCCATGAATCCGAGCTCACTGATAAGCTCACCGCCCACGGCGCAAAGATCGTCTACGGACAGCGTGCGGAGAACATCACCGACGATATCGATGCTGTTGTATACACGGCAGCAGTTCACCCGGATAACCCGGAGTACGCAGCGGCAGCGGCGAAAAATCTTCCAATCCTTTCCAGAGCGGAACTCCTCGGACAGCTCATGAAAAACTATGAGAAGTCTATCGCCGTATCCGGAACCCATGGAAAGACAACGACGACCTCCATGCTGACCGAGATCCTCATGGACGAAAAGAAGAACCCGACGATCTCTGTCGGCGGAATGCTTGACTCCATCGGCGGCAACATCCGTGTCGGCGGCCCGGAGCTCTTCGTGACGGAAGCCTGTGAGTACACAAACAGCTTCCTGTCCTTCTTCCCGAACATGGAGATCATATTAAATATAGAAGCAGACCATCTCGATTTCTTCAAAGACATCGAGGATATCCGCCATTCCTTCCGTAAATTCGCGGAACTTCTCCCGGAAAACGGTGTCCTGATCATCAACAGCGACATCCGTGACTACAAGGAGATCTGCGACGGACTTCCGATCAAGGTGATCACCGTCGGAAGCGACCCGGCAAAGAGCCATTACAGCGCCGCGGACGTGACATTCAATGAGAATGCCTGCGCGACCTACACGCTCTTAGAAGATGGAAAAGCAATTGATACAATTACCTTAGGCGTACCGGGAATCCACAATGTATACAATTCCCTGGCAGCCATCGCGGCAGCCCATGAATTGGGAATCCGCGGAGAGGGAATCAAGAACGGACTCTTAAGATTTACCGGCACACACCGCAGATTCGAGAAAAAAGGTGTGATCGGCGGCGTTACCGTCATCGACGACTACGCGCATCATCCGCAGGAGATCGCGGCTACCCTGGCTGCGGCAAAGAATTACCCGCACCGTGAGATCTGGTGTGTGTTCCAGCCGCATACATACACGAGAACCAAGGCGCTGATGGATGACTTCGCGAAGTCCTTATCCGCAGCGGACCATGTTGTCCTCGCGGATATCTACGCGGCCCGTGAGACCGACAATCTGGGAATCAGCTCCGAGACATTGGCGGAAAAGATCGCGGCACTTGGTACGGATACCCACTATTTCCCGAGTTTTGATGCGATCGAAACATTTCTTCTTGAAAACTGTGTCAATGGCGACCTGTTGATAACTATGGGGGCCGGAGATATTGTAAAAGTGGGCGAAAAGCTCCTTGGACAGTAAGTTATCCACATTATCCACAGAGTTTTCAACAGAATCCTGTTGAAGACCCTGTGGATTTTTTGATTTACATAACTGAAAATATGGAAATGCCGGAAAGTAGGGGGAAATAAGGAATTCCGGGGATTTTTCAGGTTTTATCGATAATTATGTAACGCATTTATCCACGTTATCCACATTATCCACAATTATGGTAGTGGATAATTCCGGCTATTTCATTTTTGGTGGGGGTATGTTATGATATTTCAAGATGTAAAGAGATATCGAATGTGCTGAAAAGCTTACTGCCGCGCCGGGAAAGCTGAAAATGTGGGAAGTGGTAAACAGAGAATGGTCAGCTGACAGAGCAGCAGGAGAAAAGTTTAGGCAGATTTGAATTGGAACGTGAACATAAAAGGTGAAAAGAATGGGTTTAGGCTATAAAAATAACATAAAAGCGGCGGTAACCGCCGTTTCGAACACATTTATCGACGAATACATGGGTACCGCCAGCGGTGAATATGTAAAAGTATATTTATATCTTCTGCGCCACACCGGAGAGGATGTAGAGATTCCGGATATCGCGGACGCGCTGAATCACACAGAGGCGGACGTCCGCCGTGCCCTGGCTTACTGGGAGCGCGCGGGTGTACTTGCGCCGGAGAAAGAGGAACCGGCGGCGAGTGAATCCGTGGTTACGAGAGAGAATATGACAGATACCGGATACATGGCAGCGGAAGCCCGGAGAAACTATGGCGACTCCGTAGCGGAAGGAAAAATGACGGAAGAGAGCATGGCTGACGATGGAAAACAGCCGTTGAGCAGCGACCGCGGCATGGCGAAGCAGCAGCCCGGAAGCCCGGAGATCCCGGATGCCGGCAACAGCTACGACCGCATGAAGCGCCTGTCCGCAGACGAAGAATTCTCCGCCCTTCTCTACGCGGTCCAGCAGTACCTCGGAAAGACCTTCAGCGCCATCGAGTGTGAGAAGTTCGCCTACTTCTATGATGTCCTCCACATGTCCTGCGAGCTTCTGGAGTACCTGGCGGAATACTGCGCAGAGGGCGGCCACACCAGCATCCGCTACATAGAAAAAGTGGCGTTAAACTGGTACCAGGCCGGGATCCATACGCGGGATGAGGCGAGGGAACACTCCACAAGATACTCGAAAGACACCTCCGCCGTCATGAAAGCATTCGGCATCATGGGCCGGAACGCGGGAACTGCGGAGCAGGAATTCATGCGCCGCTGGTTCAAGGAATTCGGTTTCGATTCCACGATCGTCACGGAGGCATGCAACAGGACTCTCACAGCCACAGGATCGGCAAGTTTCCCATATGCGGACAAGATCCTCACCGGCTGGAAGGAAAACGGCGTGCGGACCTTACAGGACGTTGAGACCTTAGATAAACGCCGCCAGGAGAAACAGGCGAAGAAACCTGCGGCAGCGCCGAGACAGAACCGGAACACATCCACAAATCGCTTCAACAACTTTGAACAGCGGTCCTACAACTACGATGAGTATGTCTGGGAGGACATTAAAAACAGAAAGTAACTGCTCAGCTGGTCTGCGCACTTGCCGCGCTGACCATAAGAAAACATAAGCCGGAAGATGAAAATATCGAATAAAGGAGGTAGTGCGGATGGCACTCAGTAATTCCCAGTATGACGCGATCATGCGGATCTACAACCAGAGACAGTTTCAGGACAAGCGTGACCAGGACAAGCGGATCGCGGAAGTATACGAGAAGATCCCGCAGGTAGAGGCGCTGTCCGACGAGATCGCCGCGACTATGGCCCAGGCGGCGAGAAAAGTCCTCGCAGGAGACCGTGCGGCAGCGGATCAGTTAAAAAAGGACGCGGAATTTTTAAAAGAGCAGAAAGCGATCTACTTAAAACAGAACGGATACCCGGCAAACTACCTGGAACTCCAGTATGTCTGCCCGGACTGCAAAGACACAGGTTACGCGGACGGAAAGAAATGCCACTGCTTCAAGCACATGGAGATCGAGATCCTCTATGACCAGTCCAATATCCGGGAAGTCCTGAAGCGGGAGAATTTCGACACGCTTTCCATGGCATACTATGACAGAACGCATGTGGACGAAAAGACCGGAATGACCGTTTACGACTATATGTCCATGATAATCCGAGAATGTAAGGACTACGTGGAGAACTTCAAGAACGAAAAGGGAAGCATCCTGTTCACCGGAAATACGGGATGCGGAAAGACATTCTTAAGCAACTGTATCGCGAGAGAACTGATCCGCAGATATTTTTCCGTAGTCTATCTCACCGCAACAGATATGTTCGATATCCTGGCAGGCAGCCGGTTCAACGGAAACGATGACGATGAGGCGAAGGACAGGGCGTCCTATATTTTAGACTGTGATCTTCTGATCATCGATGACCTTGGAACCGAGCTCATCAACACATTCACCGCGTCCCAGATGTTCTACTGCGTGAATGAACGTCTGAACCGCAACAAAGGAACGATCATCTCCACAAACCTGACCTTAGGGGAACTCCAGGACGCGTTCACAGAGCGTGTGACATCAAGAATCCTGAGCCGGTATAAGATCATACCGTTGATCGGGGACGATATCCGCCTCGTGCGCAGAGGATTTATCCGATAAAACCGGAAAATGGGAAATCCTGTCAGAAACGGCCGGAAATCCGGTTGACGGTTCGGTTCGTTGGTGCTATAAATGAAATGCGCGCTGTTAAGAAAACGGGGAACCGGGCAAACGCCTTGAAAAATGGGCAGACCGGAAAGCAGCGGGCAAATATAAAATATCAAATAATGAGTAGAAAAATCAGGGAGGAACAGGAATGCTGTACGAAGAAAAGCAGATTGAGACAATACCGGTTGGACCATTAGGTCTGATTCCGCTGCAAAGCTGTGAGGATCTGGGTAAGAAGGTAGATGCCTGGCTGGTCGAGTGGAGAAAAGAAAGAGAGAGCGAGCACAAGACCACGATCGCTTTTGCTGGATATCAGAAAGATTCCTATATTATCGGCGCAAAGACTCCGCGTTTCGGCTCCGGTGAAGCAAAGGGAGAACTGACAGAGTCTGTCCGCGGCGATGACCTCTATTTAATGGTAGATGTCTGCAACTACAATATGACATACACAATGAACGGCTTGAAGAACCACATGTCTCCGGATGACCACTATCAGGACTTAAAGCGTGTGATCGCAGCCGTAGGCGGCAAGGCAAGAAGAATCAATGTGATCATGCCGTTCCTCTATGAGAGCCGTCAGCACAAGAGAACCGGCCGTGAGTCCTTAGACTGCGCAATGGCGCTCCGCGAGCTTGTCGATATGGGTGTTGAGAACATCATCACCTTTGATGCCCATGATCCGCGTGTCCAGAACGCGATTCCGTTAAAGGGATTTGAGACGGTACAGCCGACATACCAGTTTATCAAGCACCTCTTAAAGAACGAGAAAGACCTTCAGATCGACAGCGACCACATGATGGTCATCAGCCCGGATGAAGGCGGCATGGGACGTGCTGTTTACTTCGCAAACGTTCTCGGACTGGATCTCGGAATGTTCTACAAGAGACGTGACTACACAAAGATCATCAACGGCCGCAACCCGATCGTTGCCCATGAGTTCCTTGGCTCAAGCGTAGAGGGCAAAGACGTGATCATCGTCGACGATATGATCTCCTCCGGCGAGAGCATGCTCGACACCGCAAAAGAGTTAAAGAGAATGAAGGCAAGAAAAGTATTCATCTGTACAGCTTTCGGTCTCTTCACAGGCGGCTTAAAGAAATTCGACGAGTACTATGAGAACGGCATCATCGACCGTGTTCTGACAACAAACCTTGTATATCAGACACCGGAGCTGCTTTCCAAGCCGTACTACATTAACGTAGATATGAGTAAGTACATCGCGCTCATCATCGACAACTTAAATCATGACGCATCCTTAAGCGAACTCCTGAACCCGACAGCAAGAATCAACCGTGTTCTGGCGAAGTACCGCGCTGGGGAGAGATAAGATCAAGAATAAAATAACGCCTGATATCTATTCAGACCGCCTGATGTTTTGTTGAAGAGCAGTACATCAGACCGGGATGAATAAATATCAGGCGTTTTATTTTAGCGGCATGAATTATACTTCTGACGTTTCTGCACAAACGTTGACGGCGTCATTCCGAGGCTTTCCGCGGCTTCACGGACGTTTCCATATTTTTCATAGGCGTGGTTGATATATTCCAGTTCCAGCTCCTCCATGGCGGTCTTTAAGTCCTTTACGGGGGCAAGGACTCTGGACTTCGTCTCCGGGCGGGGTTCCGCCGGGAAGAGGTGGAGAGAGTCGGGACCGATCTCGTCCTCGTTGCTGATAATAACGGCGTGCTCGATGATATTTCTGAGTTCCCGGATATTTCCGGGCCAGTTATAGTCCTGCATCATCTGGACAGAGAGAGAAGAGAGGGATTTTTTAAAATCATATTTCCGGTTTAAGGTCTGTAAAAATAGCTGTGCCAACGGCAGGATATCATCCGGCCGCTCTCTCAGCGGCGGAATATGGATCGGGAAGATCATTAAACGATAGTAGAGATCCTGACGGAAGGTCTTCTGTTTTACCATTTCCTCAAGATCCCGGTTTGTCGCCGCAAGGACACGGACATCTACTTTTACCGGTTTTCTGCCGCCGATCCGCTCAAATTCCTGCTCCTGTAAGACGCGCAGAAGCTTTACCTGCATATCGAGAGGAAGCTCACCTACCTCATCGAGGAAGATCGTTCCTGTGTTCGCAAGCTCGAACAGACCCATTTTCCCGTTTTTATCAGCACCTGTAAATGCACCTTTTTCATATCCAAACAACTCACTTTCTACCAGATTCGCAGGGATCGCGCCGCAGTTTACCTTGATAAACGGTTTGTCTTTTCTGGCGCTGTGCTGGTAAATATATTTCGCAAAGACTTCTTTTCCGACGCCTGTCTCCCCAAACAGGATCACGGTGGTATCTAAGGGTGCCACCCGGTCGATCATGGACAGGATCCGCTCGGTCCGGGCGTCTTCCACTACCATGCTGCATTGGTTCCGGTGGCTTGTCCGGATCCTTAAAAGCTCTTCACGAAGGAGATTCCCCTCGGTCTTTAAGTGGGACGCCTCAGCTTTTAGGTGGTAAAGCTCTGTGATGTCCCGCACATTCGTGATCACGAGAATGATCTCATTTTTGTTGTTGAAAATCGGACTGCTCGTGATGAGTGCTCGTTTTCCGGTCTTGAATTCCTGCTGGATGGTGATTGGCCGTTTCTGTTCCATCGCCATCAGCGTGCCGGACGCGGAGATCGTTCCGTCTTTTACAAGTTCTTTCATGTTGACGCCGAGTACTTCCGACGCCTTCAGCCCTGAGATCGTCAGATAGGAGCGGTTTACCTTCAGGGTGTTTGCCTGTCCGTCTGTGATGTAAATCCCGTCAAAGGAATGTTCAATTACAGTATCTAACAGCTCGTTACTAAACACTGTTTCATTTGTTTTTGTGCATCCCATATGTAATTCCCCCAGCTAATTTGATAAGTATAAATTGGAAAAATTCCAATCTTCATTATAACATGTTGTTAAATAAATATCTATAAAAAGTGCTTTGGAACGACCGCGCATAAAGAAACTTTGCATGGTCTTTACACAACGTAAATCCGGCAGACCTTTGGGTTGGTCTGCCGGGGAAAAAGGGGGTATTGGAGGATATAATAGTATAACTATGGAAAGGAAAATTTTATTCTGTCTGTGCGCTCAACGCTTTTTCCGAAACCTCAACGCTCTTGAAATGTCCATAGATCAGAATGTAGAGGATAACGCCGACTGCGAGTCCCCAGCTTGCGCCTTTGATCGCGAGAACAGCTGCCATAACACCGGCGAGTCCGCGCTCGGAATCTGTATGGATCATGCTGAGTCCGATCTGGCAGCAGACAAAGCCCTGCACGATAAGAGTCAGAGACAAAGCTGCCGGAAGGATCGGCTGTACGAAGGATGCAACCGGAACGAGGGATACACAGATAAATGTGGACCAGCGGAATGTACCGACACCGCTGAAGATGGAATCCATTGCTTTTCTTCCATCTTTGTATCGCTCGGAAACTGCTGCTGTAACGGCTGCCCAGAGCGGACCGCAAAGGCTCGGATACGGGCAGATAAACGCCTGAACGAGATTTCGGATCGCACTGACAATATTGGAGCGGTTCGCATTGAAGTCGATATGTTCATCTGTGCGGATCACTTCAGCGCTGCGGATCAGCTGCTCACTGGATACGAAATCACCGAATGCGATGATGTAAACAGCAATGGCTGTCGGGATCGTTGAGATGATCTTTGTGATACTCGGGAATCCGATCGAGAACGGGCTTAAGGTGTTCCAGATAATCTCAAAATCCGGAATTTTGATAATGGAACCGAGAACCAGATTCGGGGCAGGAAGCTCACCGGAGAGAGGTCCTACGATTACGGCTATGATAACTGCCGGCAGCATACCGAAGTTTCCGACCATGTACCATAATTTGCTCTTTGCCTTCATCTTCTTAAAAAGAAGAGAAAAGAGCAGGAAATAAGCGAAGATGGATCCAACAAGTACAGTTACCGGATAGAGACCGGCACGACCACCGTCCTTGAATTCTCCCATGATAGCGGAGAAACCTGCTCCAAGAAGAATTCCTGCTTTGATTGCGTTCGGGATTGCTCCGATAATCTTGCTTGCAAGTCCGGTGATTCCCATAAAGAGGAAGATCAGGCCGACAACAAGCTGTAGGGCAATCATAGTCTGAACACGTTCAGGTCCCTGCTCAGTCAGTGTTAAAAACGCGGTGACAAGCGGGATCGCCGGTGTGATCCATCCCGGAACAACCGGATCACCCAGAAGGGAATGGAGATTATAGAGAAAGCCGTTTATGATAACCATGCTCCATGCGACTTCATAAGGAACACCTAAGATTTCCTGAAGAACCGGAATCGCACCGAGACAGGTTGCACACATTAAGACCGCCTGAAGACATTCAGAAATTTCCCAGCGATAATGGATAAACGGCAACCGGATCTTAAACGGACCGGCTGGAATATAAGGCTGTTCTTTGCCATTTTCACGATGTAAAGCCATATGCGTAACTCCTATCATACATTGGAAGTGCAGTTCTGCACCTGGAGACTATAACAAAAGACCGATGCAGAACTGATGGTTCATCCTGCCGTATCCCGAGGGCACCGGATTAACGGCAGGGAGTTCGCCGTTTACTCATAGGAGCAATGGAATCGCTCCTCGTAAACCTTCTTTAATTCGTCACGGAAATTCGGATGGGCAATCTCGATCAGAGCATGCGCACGCTGTTTTAAGGTCTTTCCGGACAGTTTTGCTATACCAAATTCAGTGATGACATAATCCACGTCGTTTCTGGATGTTGTAACGGCTGCGCCTTCATCGAGCAACGGAACGATCTTGGAGACAGTTCCCTTTGCCGCAGTAGATGGGAAAGCGAGAATGGAACGACCATTCTTTGCCATGGCAGCGCCGCGGACGAAATCCACCTGGCCGCCGACACCGGAAATCTGCGTATATCCGATGCTCTCGGAAGCAGCCTGTCCCATTAAGTCGATCTGGACACAGGAGTTGATGGAGACGATGTTGTCTTCCTTCATAACAATGACTGGATTGTTTACATAATCAACCGGATACATCTCGACATCCGGGTTGTTGTTTACGAAATCGTAGAGTCTCTTTGTACCCATTAAGAAGTTCGCAACGAACTTCCCGACATGGGTCTTCTTTTTTGTGTTTGTGATAACGCCTTTTTCAACGAGTTCCACAACGCCGTCGGAGAACATCTCGGAGTGGATACCGAGGTCTTTCTTCTCTGTTAAGAAGAGGAGAACGGCATCCGGAATTGCACCGATACCAAGCTGAAGGGTATCACCGTCATGGATCAGGGATGCGCAGTTTGCACCGATGGCGCGTTCTACGTCACCGATCTTCGGCGGAGCCAGTTCAATGATCGGGGCATCATGTTCCACGATAGCAGCGATGTTTTTGTCGGATACGTTGATGCAGCTGTCGCCACCTGTTCTCGGGAGTTCATGATTGACCTGGACGATGACTGCTTTAGCGGCTCTTGCTGCCGGGAGAGTATAGTCAACGGAGATTCCGAGACTCATGTTGCCATTTTCGTCCGGCGGAGTTGCCTGAACAAGAGCAACATCTACCGGGAGGCTACCGTTTGTAAATAATTCCGGAATGCGGTAGAAGAAACACGGAGTGTAGTCACCGCGTCCTTCCGCGACTGCTTTTCTTGTAGTTCCGCCGACGAAGAGTGCATTGTGGCGGAAATGGGATTCCATACCAGGCTGTGCATAGCCGGCTTTACCCATCGCAACCATGTGGACGATCTCCACATCGTGGTAACTCTCTGCATTTGCAACCATAGCGTCTACTAAGTAGGACGGTTCTGCGCAGGCATGGCCGATTACGACGCGGTTGCCGGATTTGATAAGCTCCACTGCCTTTTCGGCAGTGGTGAGCTTAGATTTATATTCGTTTTCCCAACTCATGGAAGATACCTCCCGTTACTATTCTGTGATTTTCGCGATATCTTTTGCAAGCTTCTTCTTCATTGCGAGATTGCCCTGACGGGAGATCATGATTCTCTGAGCCTGCGGGGAACCTGCGCCGTGCATGGACTCTGTGCGGTATCCAACAGCAGCTGCGCCGAGTGTCAGATTCTCGATGAGTCTCATGATGCGGAGACGGTTTTCTGTGGAAACTACGTTTACGCCGCGGAAGTATTTATCAACATACTTGCCAAGGAACGGATCCTTTAAGTCTTTCTCAGACGGTGCGGTAACCATAAGACCACCGGCGATATCCTCTGCGAGACGTGCGATCTCGTAAGGGAATCTTGTAACGTTCTGTTTGCAGACGTTTGCAAGAAGAAGGTCGATCAGGTAATTGCCGGATTTTGTCGGACGGCCTTCAGCGGAGCATGCGATACCACAGCAGTAAAGGGTCTCATTTAAGTGAGTCATCTCGATGAGTTTGTCCTTGACATGGGATGCCTTCTGAGCACCGTTGAAGTCTGCCGCAACGGCAGCAGCACCGATCAGAACATCACCAACACCAACTTTACATCCGCCGTAGGACTGTCTGTGGTAACCCGCGAAACGCTCAACCAGGACGCCTGCGAACTCGTTCTCACCGTTTAAGAAGATGCGGTCATTCGGTACGAATACGTCATCAAAGATTACGAGAGCCTCTGTACCGCCGAACTGGGAGTTTCCTACATCAATCTCGCTGCCCTCAAGTTTTCTTGTATCACAGGACTGACGGCCGACGATCATGAAGATACCCTTTGCATCTGTCGGAACCGCGAATGCGACTGCGTAGTCCTTATCGTCCTCGCCCATTGCCTGTGTCGGCATTACGATAACTTCGTGGGAGTTTACGAAACCTGTCTGGTGAGCTTTCGCACCGCGGACAACGATTCCGTCCGGTCTTCTCTCAACGACTCTTAAGTAAAGATCCGGATCAGCCTGTAAGTGCGGCGGAAGGGAACGGTCCCCTTTCGGGTCTGTCATAGCGCCGTCAACGGTGTAATCATGTTCCTGAACGTACTGGAGGAACTTCTTGAAGTTCTCATGGTAGTGGGTTCCGTACTTTTCATCGGTCTCGTATGTTGTGCTGTATACGGCATTGAATGCGTCCATACCTACACAACGCTGGAAACAGGCTGCGGTCTTCTGTCCACAGAGTCTCTGCATTTTAACCTTCTTGATTAGGTCGTCTGTGCTCTGATGGATATGTGTGAAACGGTTGATGGTCTCGCCTGTAAGGATAGACTTTGTTGTCATTAAGTCTGCGTACTCCGGATCCTGCGCAAGATCATAAGTTGCCTTTACGGAGTTTAAGGACGGACGAAGAATCGGGTCATCTACCGGATTATCGATCTTCTCACCGAACATGTAAACCTGAAGATTTAATTTTCTCATGCTCTCTACATACTGTTCGCCTGTCATTAATGCCATAACACATTTTCCCTTCGCAGCCGTTTACGTTTCGGCTGCATCCTTTCTTGATAAGTTTTTGTGAATAGTTGCTATACATCCGAAGGACTCAGCCGCCTTGCCGGTCCTTTTTGGAATTCATAAGCTCTTGTGTTCCGTTTTTCGGAACTGACCTAGTATAGAGCAATCCATGTGCCAAAGTGGGGGAAAATTGCCAGTGATTTTTTAAAATTTATTTTTTAAGGGGGCAGTTGTCAAAATATTATATTAAGGAAAAAAAGGGCACCGAAAGACAAAAAATTCTGATGATGGGTCTGACGACTTAACGGAATCTGAACATGAGCAGAGGAATTCTCAGGGGTATACCGGTATTTTTGGCAGAAAAAACAGGGGAATTCTGTTGCATAAATGAAATTAATTGTCATTTGTTGCAAAAACGCAACAGATATCCGCCAGTATGTGGAATGGAAAACAGGATACTCATGAAAAATGGAATCCGCACGGCCTAAGAAAGGCCGGAAATAAAGGGAGTTTGGGACCGGGGAGAGATTGGAAAGGAAAAAACGGGCCAATTGGCATAAAAATTGCTCTTTACTAAAGGCAAAGGATCTGGCAGCCAGATCGTGTACCAGATTCGGAACAAAGAAAAAGACCCCTGTCTTTCGAGGGCAGATCAGGAGGTATCAGAATGATAGAGAGAATTGAGAAGGTTTTAGAAGAAAAAGTACGTCCGGCACTGTTATCCCATGAAGGGGATGTACAGATTGTGGACTACGCGGATGGCGTATTAAAGATCCGCCTGACTGGACATTGCTCCGGATGTCCATCGGCGCGTCTGACGACGGAAGAGCTGATCGCGGCGGAGGTCCGGAAGGAGATCCCGGAAGTGAAAGAGGTGGTTCTCGTAAATGAGATCAGCCCGGAACTTCTGGATTTCGCGAGAAAGCTTCTGCACCATAACCATGAAACGCAGGAAAGCGTATGAAGATCGGTATCAAATACTGCGGCGGCTGCAATCCTGTATACAACAGAGGCCGGCAGGTAAAGCGGCTGCAGGAACAGTTTCCGGAACATGAGTTTGACTTTGCGGCCGGGGATATGAAGGTATGTGAGATCGGACTTGTGGTCTGCGGCTGTGTCCGGGCCTGCGCGTCGGTGGATGGGATCGAGCCGAAGAAAAAGCTGTTTCTTCTCCCGACGGAACGAAGCTTTTCCGAGGTAAAAATGTATCTGGAACAGGACCGGGAAGCAAAAAAGAACGAAAAAGCCGCTGGGAGAAAAGACGCGGCGCCGGAAGAAAAGGAAGACCGGAGAACGCATCTTCATGTCGGTGACACGGCAGAGCTTACGAAGACGTTCTTTAAGGATGATGTAGACAAGTTCGCGGCACTTACCGGAGATTACAGCAGACTTCACACAGACACGGAATTCGCGAAGAAAACGCCCTATGGGAAACCGGTGGTTCACGGTGTCCTTGCGGCGAGCCTGATCTCGACGGTGATGGGTACGAAACTTCCGGGTGAGGGAACCGTCTTTATCGAAGAGCAGGTGCGGTTTTTGAAACCTGTTTTTTACGGGGACACGATCACCGCGAAGGTGATATTTACAGCCTGTAAGGAACGGGCGGACAGCTATATCGGGACATTCACCGGGACATGTGAGAATCAGAACCATGAGACAGTCATCTGGGCGGAATGCAGACAGATGATGTCAAAAGAACTGTTTTCTGTTTCTTGAGAGCAGTGAGAAGCTGGCTGCATGGATTCGACAGCAGATTAAAGAATAAAAAGAATAAAGCGAGGGCAAATACTATGACAAATCTTGAAAAATACAACAAAATCTTCATCGGCATGTTTCACAAGACAGAGGAAGAGCTTCCGGGATTAAAGTACCGCGGAATTCCGCTCTGGGATTCCATTGGACATATGGACCTTGTAGGGGAGCTGGAAGAGGCCTTTGACATCCATATGGACACGCCGGATGTCCTTGACTTTACTTCCTATGAAAAGGGAAAAGAAGTCCTGGGACGCTACGGGGTAACGATTGAGTAATCCATATCCGAACCGGATCTTCCGGATCGTGGAACCGGTGACGGAGAGCAACTGCTATGTGATCCGGGAAGAGAATTCCTGCATGATCATTGATCCGAACGATTTTCAGGCGATCCGGGAGCTGTTGCAAAAATGCAGCATGGTGCCGAAGCTGATTCTTCTGACCCACGAACACTGTGATCACATCGGAGGCTTAAATGAACTCCGGAAAGTGTATCCGGCTATAGTGGCGGCAACAGAGGCCTGCAGCGAAGGGATTGGAAATAAAACGAGAAACATGTCCCGCATGATGGAGACATTTTTATATTTTAAGAGCGGAGAAAAGAAATTTGTACACTATCCGCCGTTTCAATGTGAAAAGGCGGATCTGACATTTAAGGAGTGTGTTTGTTGCAAATTTGCAACAAAAGAACTGCAATTGGTCCCGCTTCCGGGACACACACCTGGAAGCATGGTGATCCGGTATGATGGATGTATCTTTTGCGGAGACTATCTTCTTCCGGGGGACAAGGTCGTAACGAGACTTCCGGGAGGAGACGGGGACGCATATGAAAAATACGCGAAACCATGGTTGAAAGCGATCCCGGACGGGACATGGATCTTTCCGGGACATGGGGAGCCGTTTCAGATGAATCGGGAGGTGAGGGAATTTCATGAATTATGAAGAACTTTTAAAGCGCGGGCCATACGAGCTGGGCGCGGAGGAGAAGAAAAAGCTCTATTCGGAAATGCTCAGTGAGCTGACGGACAGCCACCGGGACCGGTGCATGGTCTATGACCAGTGCTGTGAGGTCATCGGGGATGTGCGGGGAAACAGACGGACAGAGGAAGAGATTCCCATGGTCCCGGTCTCCATGTTTAAGGAGACGGAGCTTCGGAGTGTGCCGACAGGGGAAATATTTAAGACCGTGACTTCCTCCGGAACATCCGGACAGAAGACCTCCAGGATCATTTTAGATGAGCGGACGGCGGCATGGCAGCAGCAGACGCTTTTGCGGATCGTTTCTGATTTTATCGGGGAGAAACGGATCCCGATGCTGATCATCGACGCACCGAATGTCCTGCGGGACCGGGCACTGTTCTCGGCGCGGGGAGCCGGAATCCTGGGATTTTCGATCTTCGGTTCGAAACGCTGCTATGCGCTTCGCGAAGATATGTCTTTGGACTTTGAAGCGGTGGAAGGTTTTCTGGAAAAGGCTGGCAGCGGTCCGGTCCTCGTGTTTGGATTTACCTACATGGTCTGGAAATACTTTTATGAGCCGCTAAAAAAATCGGGTCACAAGCTTCAGCTGGAACATGGTTTCCTGATCCATGGAGGCGGATGGAAGAAACTGGCAAATGAGGCAGTTTCAGCGGAGACATTCCGAAACGGCCTGCGGGAAGTCTGTGGGATCCTGGAAGTCCGGAA
Source organism: Paludibacteraceae bacterium (assembly GCA_963646925.1). GTDB lineage: Bacteria > Bacillota > Clostridia > Lachnospirales > Lachnospiraceae > Pilosibacter. The sequence goes on along the minus strand of CAVIYT010000175.1, from coordinate 6,083 downwards.
TTATTACGGCATGGCGGAACAGACCGGCTGCATCTATATGGAATGTGAGTGCGGCCACCTGCATGTGAGCAGTTATTCGGACGTTCTGATCCGAAATATGAAAGATTTTTCCTGTTGCAAAAATGGAACAGAGGGCGTGATTCAGGTTCTGACACCGATGGCGTGGTCCTATCCTGGACACTCGGTGCTGACGGAGGACAAAGGCGTGATCCTTGGAGAAGATGACTGCCCCTGCGGAAGAAAAGGAAAATACATAAAGATCACCGGGCGGATTCCGAAGGCGGAGGTCCGGGGCTGCAGCGATACCTTTGAGACAGGAAGAGAGACGCGACCGGAAAACGCAGAAATCTCCCTGTTGGCCGGTGGGATGGAAATCACATCGGTACCGGAGATCCCTTTTGAGGAGACGACCATGGAGTTTCTCTCAGTGCTCTCAGAACGGATCCGGGAACTGCCGAGAATGCTGTCCGGGGAGGAGATGCGCTCCCTGGGATTCTGGCTTAGACGTTCCAATCTGGAGAGTTATAAAAAGCGGTATGAGGACAGCGGATTCCGTCTGGGCTTGGGGCGGACGTTCCATATCGCACCGTCGAATGTACCGTTATTATTCGTGTACACGCTTGCGATCGGACTGCTGGCGGGAAATTCCTGCCGGGTACGGGTGTCGGCAAGGAGAAGCGCAGAGAGTGAGAAACTCTGCGAGATGATCGATGAACTTCTGGAACTGCCGGAATTTTATTCCCTTAAAAACAGGATCTCTATCGTGACATATGCCCGTGAGAACCGGGAAGCAACGGAAAAGTTCAGCAGAGAGTGCGATGGACGGGTGATCTGGGGCGGCGACATGACCGTGGAAGAGATCCGGAAAGTTCCGATAAGTCCGTCGGCATCGGAAATCGTTTTTCCGGACCGGACATCCATCGCCGTGTTTGACGCAGATGCCGTTGCTGCCCTGACGGAAGAGGAGATGGCGGAGACGGCAATGCGGTTCTACAATGATACATTCAGCATGGACCAGAATGCATGCGCGTGTCCGCGGGCAGTATTCTGGAGAGAGAGCAGCTTTGAGGCGGGAGAAAAGGCGGCCGGACGATTCTGGCGGGCACTTGCCCAGGCTGCAAAGAGATATGGTCTCACGGAACATAAGGTGAGCATGAAATACGGGGATCTCTGGGAGCTGGCGGCGGCCGGGACCAGGATCACCAATTTCAGAAGATTCGAGAACAGACTTTATGTCGTGGAAGGAAAGGATATCCCCGGAACGACTTCGGAACAAAGGATGCGGTTCGGAAGTTTTCTGGAATATCATATGAAAAACGGAGAGGAATGGATCGCTGCGATCACCGAAAAGACACAGGCCCTGGTGTATTTCGGCGCGGCGAAAGAGGATCTCCGCGAAAGTGTTCTGCGTCACAGATTACGCGGTACCCATCAGATCGTCCCTGTGGGGCAGACACTATGGATGGATCTGGTTTGGGACGGAAAGGATATGATCCAGTTTCTGTCCCGGACGATCCGGTAGGGCAGAAAGGAGTGCCGGATGGATTTTTTTGAGAGAAATGATGCGTTCGCCGGGAATCTGATGCTTGCGGATGATCTGGGGAACCGGATCACCTACGGCGATTTTGAAAAGATATATGAGGAAAAGGAACATGTACTGGAGAGCGGAAAACTTGCGTTCCTGTTCTGCAGAAATGCGGTGGGATCGGTCCTGTATTATAAGACATGTCTCAGAAAGCATGTAGTTCCGTTACTTCTGGAACACAAGATGGATTCAGAACTTTTACAGACTCTGGTTGAGACATATGAACCGGAGTACATGATCGGACTGAAAGAAGATCTTTCCAGGACAGACGGGGATCTGTGTGACGGTTCCGAATGTTTTGGGTATATGGTTTCTAAGAGACGGCCGGCATCTGAGACGAAGATGCATACGGATCTTGCGCTTCTTCTTACCACCTCCGGCAGTACGGGAAGTCCGAAGCTTGTTCGTCAGAGCCGGAAAAATGTCACATCCAACGCGAAGTCCATTGCGGAATATCTGGAACTGGACGCGTCGGAGCGGCCGATTACGACGTTGCCGATGAATTACACCTATGGACTTTCCATCATGAACAGCCATTTTGAGGCGGGAGCAGCGGTGCTTCTTACGGAACATACCTTGTTTGAACGGGAATTCTGGCAGTTTTTTAAGGATCAGGAAGCGACTTCTTTTGGTGGGGTTCCTTATACCTATCAGATCTTAAAACGGCTGAATTTCTTTGATATGGACTTACCGTCCCTGCGGACGATGACCCAGGCAGGCGGAAAACTTCCGGTAAATCTGCATAAGGAGTTTGCGGAATACGCGGCATCTACAGGACGGAAATTTATCGTCATGTACGGGCAGACGGAAGCGACGGCGAGGATGAGCTATCTCCCCGCGGCGGACGCACTCCGAAAGTGTGGCAGCATGGGAATCGCGATCCCGGGCGGAACGTTTAAGATCATGGAAGACGCGCACACGGAGATCACGGAGCCGGATACAGTTGGAGAGCTTGTGTACGAGGGCGACAACGTCACCATGGGATACGCGGAATGCGCGGCAGACTTGGAAAAAGGGGACGAACGCGGTGGGATCCTGTTTACCGGAGATATGGCGAAGCGGGACGTGGACGGATATTATTACATCACGGGGAGGAAAAAGCGATTCCTCAAGATGTACGGAAAGCGCGTCAATATGGATGAGATCGAGCAGATCCTGCGCGGTCAGTATGAGAGCGTGGAGATTGCCTGCACCGGCGAGGATGATAAGATGCGTATTTATATGGAAGGAATGGATGCGGAATCCTGTGAAAAGGCGGCAGAGTTTCTGACAGAAAAGACAGGGATCTATCCAGGTGGAGTCCGGGTACTTCCTATCGATAAGATGCCGAAAAATGAGTCAGGAAAGACGATCTACAAAGAATTGGAGAAATTGCCATGGAATTCATGATTTACGAGAAAAAAGGTACAACAGCACTTATTACCATCAACCGCCCAAAGGCATTAAACGCATTTAATTCCCAGATGCTGGATGAACTCACAGAGGCGCTGGAGATGGCGGAGAAAGATACAGACGTCCGCTGTGTGATCCTCACGGCAGCCGGTGAGAGGGCATTTACGGCGGGCGGAGATATCAAAGAGGAAGTTCAGCTAAATGAAAAGACAGCGGGAACTTTCGCGGGCCGCGGCAAAAAGATGGTCCTCTCTATTTTAAACCATAGAGTTCCGGTGATCTGCGCGGTGCGCGGATATGCCCTTGGCGGCGGAATGGAGATGATCCTGGCGGCCGATATCACGGTGGCGGCCACAGACGCGAAGATCGGAATTCCGACGATCAAACTCGGCGGTATCCCAGGCTGGGGCAGTACTGTTCTTCTCCCGCGGACGGTCGGCGCGTCGAGAGCAAAGGAACTTCTCTATACCGGACACAGCCTGTCAGCGAAAGAAGCGCTGGAACTCGGCGTTGTAGAATACGTGGTAGAGTCGGATGAACTCTTAAAGAAAGCCTTTGAACTTGCGGCCGTGATCGCTGATATGGCTCCGCTCGCGGTTGAAAACATGAAAAAGTCCATCAACACTGCCATGAGCGCGGGCTTAGAAGAGAGTCTTGCGGTGGAAACCGGGATCTTTTCTTCCTGCTTCGGAACGGAAGATCATCTGGAGGCGACAACAGCGTTTCTGGAGAAGAGAGGGCATGGGGAGTTTAAGAGAAGATAGCGATAGTTTAGAAAATTGATTCAGGGGTTTGTGAAAAAACATAGCCGATAAAAAAGAAGGATCAAGGGTTCATAATGAATCCAAGATCCTCTTTTTCTGTTTTTAAAATAGGTTTTTGCAAATGACGCGAAAATATTTTGCATTTTGCGCGAAAAGCTACAGCGCTTTTAGAGACTTCTTCGTTTATAATTTTTTTGCTCGTAACTATGAAGGTACTGAATAGTTACGTTATGGGTTTCTTCGTACACTACGTGGCGCAAAGGAATCAGCCTTACTACTTCACTTTCCCCTGATTTTTGAGTTCAACCTTCACTTTCCAGCTGAGATCTTTTTCACCGGAATATTTTACTTTTGCCTCCTTACGTGTCTTATCGACCTTTTCCTTCAGATCATTTCTCATTTCCTCAATAGATGTTTTGGTCCGTGTTTTATCCGCTTCATTAGCCTTTACATATCTGTCCAGACGGGTTAAGAAAATTTTGTTTTCACTCTCCAACTTTGCAGATTCAGCATCTTTTTTGCTGATTAAGTCATCCGCCCTCTTCAGGTTCAATTCAGCATCTAATTTCGTTCTTTGACCTTCATTCAAGTGCTTCTTCTGAGCTTGATAAAGTTTGAAGCTAGATTGTTCGGATTCCAGACGGTCTTTTTTCCAGTTGTTGTAATCATTTAATTTCGTCTTCAGATTCTTCAGATCTGCTTCCATATCTACTGCGCTTTTGTAGCGCTGCTTCCCGGTAAAGAAGGAACTCTTAATGCGTTCTGATAATGTGCCCTGTTCTTTTTTGGTTCTATATGCAAGCGCTGCATTTACTGCAGCATCGATATAATGATTTAAACCAATTGTATCCACCCAATTTTTATCCCATCCGAAAACAGAATTTCCATTTTCATCAAGGCACATATTATCTCGAATAGATGCCTCTACCGCTCCTCTGCTATACTTCTCATGGACATATCTTGACTTTTTTAAGGCTTCGAATGCCTCAATCATAGTTTTATATTCCTGGGAAGTATCTTTTCTTCCCGTAGCCTGCAGGCTGAGCAAATTTTTCTCGAGTTTGTCACACAAAGCGTAAATCTCGTTTTCTTTCTTTGACATCTCTGCTGCATATTTTTTCATATCCTTCTCCAATACCTCACTGAAGAAGGTAGTACCTCTTTCTTCTGCGTTGACTGCTCTTTGATCCTTCTCCTTTTCAGAAAGGATTACTTCCTTTTCAAGATCAATTTTAATTCTCGCCTCTTCGTTTTTAAGGATTCTTTTTTCTTCTGCTTCAGACTTTTCATTAAAAAAGGCAGCTATCTTATTTTTCTCGTCCTCATTCTTCGCATTTGCTTTGCCATTCTTGATTTTTTCTATTTCACGAGCCTGTTTCCGGTATTGATCAAAATACACGGAAGTTTTGTCTCCAGATCTTTTAAGGCCCATTGCCGTATCATACAGGTAATTATCAGCAGAATTTTTGATAATCGTCTGAAAAACTTTATTGGCATTTTTCTGATTTGATTTTTCAATTTCTTTTTTTAGATGGTCTCCGGTCATTTCTGTCAGAAGTTCATCGTATTCCTGGAGCTTAAATAATTTTTGACTGTCAGGCATCATCCCCTCGTTTGCGGCAAATTCAAGCATACTATTGCGTACAGCCTTGTGGAACGCAGTCATTTTCGCTGAGTTGCGGAAATTTTCAAAAATTTTTCTATATTTTTCATCCTCATATTCAGAAACACCTATTGAAAATCTCTGCTCATGGTACATCTTTCTCAAATCAAGAAGAGTATCTACAAACATCCTGACTTTTTCGTTAGTCTTTTCGTTTCCATACGGGGCATTCTTTTTACCTGCCTCATAGTAGTTTTCGAAATCATCTGCTTCGAAATTCTCTTCTGATAAATCATTCATTGTATCCTGTAGAGAATTAACCATAAGGCTGATATTCAGTCCATCTTTTTCTTCGTTTGTTCTCGGCATATATAATTCCTCCTTCTATAAATGTCTTTCATCTATCTCTAAGTTTTTCATGACTCAATCATAACACCGCATGTAGGACAAATGTGGGACAAATATGAAAAGTTTGTGAAAATCAAAGAAAATCGCCGAAATAAAAAACTATTGCATTTTGCAATACAACAACGTCGAATGCAAAATGCAATAGCTGAATGATCTTACACATCCTCGGTACCTTTCGCATACTTCTGCCGTTTCCGCACAAACGTTGACGGCGTCATTCCGAGGCTTTCCGAGGCTTCGCGAACGTTTCCATATTTTTCATAGGCGAGGTTGATATATTCCAGTTCCAGCTCCTCCATGGCGGTCTTTAAGTCCTTTACAGGGTCCAGGA
>CAVIYT010000174.1:0-11692 GCA_963646925.1 Paludibacteraceae bacterium | reverse complement strand
GATTAAAGCCAAGGTAACCTAGATGAATCAGGTATGTGAGTACATCGTCTTTATTTGTAATGTTTATCACGTCATTCTGGAATGAACATATATTAATTTCTGCAGAAGTTCCAGATAGTATCTTAATAATTGATGCCCTAAGACCATCAAAGTCCTTATTTATCAGTGAGAGTACACTCCTATAGGATCCCGTTCCCGTCCAGTAACCCTTATACGTTCCCCTTAACATCAACTTCACAATTGCATATGGATTATAGATTCGATGGTCTTCCAGGAGATAACCATCGTACCACCGCTTTACCTCTGCGAAATCTCTTCCGTATTTTTTACAGAGGTCCGACACTTCTTCCTCCGTAAATCCAACATACGGTGCCATGACATTTGCATCCAACATAGTAAACTCGTTAAAATTATTGAGTACAGACTGTGTTTTCATCTTCTTAATCGGTAAAATACCAGTTAGATAAGCAAGCTGAAGATATTGTGTCGGCTCTGTTCCCTCGAACATGTCGCGTAAGAAATTAATATATTGTTCCTGAACTTTTTTATTGGTCGCTTCGTCACGAATCAGTACATCCCACTCGTCGATGATGACAATGAACTTTTTTCCTGTTGCGTTATTGATCCAGGATAATGCCTCCGGAAGTGAGCGAACTTCTGCTGGAATCTCGTTTGGGTAGGCATCTCTTAATTCTTCAATCGTCTTTTTCGTAATGTACGCAACCACCTGATCCGACCCGCCTGCCGGTTCCATACACCACTGAATATCGAGATGGATAACATCATACTTATTCAAATGTTCCCTGAAGTCTGCATTCTTGCTGATAGCAAGATTTGAAAACATTTCTTCTGAATCGCATCCTCTGCTGTAATATGCGGTAAGCATGTTGGCTGTAATTGATTTTCCGAACCGTCTTGGACGGCTGTTACAGATATACCTTCGGGGCGTGTTCATAATTTCGTTTGTATATCCCAAAAAAGCTGTTTTATCTACATATATTTCCGAATTCAGTACAACCTGAAACGCGCTGTTATCAGGATTTGTGAATGTTCCCATTGGAGGTATCCACTCCTTTCTCAAAATCGCCATTTATCTTTTTCATTTTCAACTAAGCCTAGCGAAATTAAATTTTTCATTTTTCTCCATTTGCTCTTTGTATATGATATTATAGAATCACACAGGCAAACAGCGTCTCAAAAGCGGTTCTAACACCGATTACGAAAGGAAAAATATGAACAAATCTTCTGAACAAATAAAATTTAAAATAGATTTCTTTGGTTCCTGTATTAAAGATGCCATCAAAGGTGGGATTTACATGATTTCTGTAATAAATGCTGTAGGCGAGAAAAAACCGCTTTATATTGGGGAATCTTTTTCCATGTTGATTCGCTGCTCCACACATCTGTTTGAGTTAGAAAAAGATCCCCATTATTTAGGATTTACCCCAGAAATAATCCGATTTGAAAACATCATGTTGGTTTTTGAAATTCTTGACTGTTGCGATATTGCATCCGAACGCAAGGCAAAAGAAAAAATATATATCAAACAATATACACCTCTTTCCCAAAGCGGATGGGGTGATCGCATGAAGCCTATTGAAGAGAAAGTCAATGCTATTAACTCCTTTCTCGAAACCGTTTCTAAGCAATAATAAGGCAACTAACGGGGGGCCCTGTTATATCTAAAATTTCAAGAATCAAGACAGGTATAACGGGGTATTATCTATTTTTAATCTTTTTATACGATTACCTTTACCGCTATAGCTTTTATTTTACCATACTTTCCTACCCTTTGGGCAATTTGTGTGTTTCCTTTATATCGAAAAAGGGCAGTCGACCCATTCACAGATCAGCTGCCCATTCACATCTATCAAATAACCAATTTTTAAATTTTCTTCTTCTCTTCCTTCTCCAAAATCTTCGCCTCTTCCAACATCTCCTCAGCCTCTTCTTCCGTCTCTTCCGGAGTCTCGTCCTCTACCGGAAGTTCGCCGATGCTGATGATGGCTCTCGCTACAGCAAGTGGAAGGAAGCCAACAAACGCGCCACATACGTTACCAAAGATATCAACTGCTGTCACACCTAAAAGTGCTCCGAGGAAGAACAGAAACGTCGTGAGCGAGTAAAGCACCGCTTTACGCTTAAACTCTTTATCTTTCGTCAGTGCATACTGCGTCCAGCCAAGTACGGACTGCTTGAAGTTGTTCGTAATGAAGACCGTAGCGCTGTTGAAACCGTCGGCTCCGGAATATACGCCCCACTGGAACGCGGAGCAGAAAAAGATCGGGTACACGCCTGCGATTGCAGGGAGTGTTCCTGGAAGCAGGGCGGTCAGTGCAAGGCCTGCTGCGTCCACCCAGATCGCAAGTTTCCGCATATGTAAGTTTGTGTAGTTTGTCAGCATGTAAGACGCGATCACGCCACAGGCGAAGATCACCATTGCGAGGATTCTAAGTCCCAGTTCCGCCCATTCCATAAAGCGGACGTTGGCTGCCATCTCCATTAAGTTTCCCGTCTGGGCGGAGCCGAAGACTCCGGCGTGGGAAAGTATTGCATAACCGCCGAGGAAGCCGCCCACAAAGGAGATATTCCAGTGAAGGAGCGCGTCCTGGCGTTTTTGAATCGTTTTTATCATCATTTGTCCCGCCTTTCTGCGCATGATTATACCATGAATATTCTAGCGATTCAACATGGAGAAGTGTTCTAAATCATGTTCAAAAGCAAAATGCGGAAAACGCTGTCTAACGTCTCCCGCATTCTCTTCACAATTATTTTTAATTTCTACAGTCTCTTACGCCTGCTTCTCCACCTTCGTAAACTTTTCCGCGATCTTAAGCAGCAGCTCCACCGTCTTCTCCATGGACTGGATGCAGATAAACTCATACTTTCCATGATAGTTATGTCCGCCAGTACAGAGGTTCGGACACGGGAGTCCCATGTAGGAAAGTCTGGAACCGTCGGTGCCGCCGCGGACTGGATTGATCACCGGGGTCTCGATGCCGAGTTCCTTGAAGGCCTCTGCTGCCACGTCCATCAAATACATATGCGGGCGGATCTTCTCAGCCATGTTGTAGTAGGTATCTGAGATCTCGACTTCAACCGTTCCCTCGCCGTACTTCGCATTTAAGAACTCGCCGATCTTCTTTCCCAGCGCTTTTCTCTCCTCAAACCGCGCCATATCGTGGTCACGGACGATATAATGGAGCGTCGTGTTCTCCACGTTTCCGCCGATATTGTTTAAGTGGAAGAATCCCTCATATTTCTCGGTATACTGCGGTTTCTCGTTCTCCGGCAGCATGGACTGGAATTCCATACCGATCAGAATGGAGTTTTTCATCTTATTCTTCGCGCTGCCTGGATGAATATTGCTTCCGTGGATCATGACTTTCATGGATGCCGCGTTGAAGGTCTCGTACTCCATCTCGCCCCACGCGCCGCCGTCAACGGTGTAAGCCACATCCGCGCCCCAGCCCGGGACATCAAAGAAATCAACGCCGTGTCCGACTTCCTCATCCGGTGTAAAGGCGATCTTGATGGTTCCGTGCGGGATCTCCGGGTGTGTTAAGAGTGTTTCCGCCATCGTCATGATCTCAGCGATTCCTGCCTTGTCATCCGCGCCTAACAGCGTGGTTCCGTCTGTGGTGATCAGGTCCTGTCCTTCGTAGTTCTTTAAGAACGGGAACATCTCTGTCGTCATCTTGACGCCCAGCTGCTTGTTTAAGGTGATGTCCTTTCCGTCGTAATTCTTGATGAGCTGCGGACGGACGTTCTCATCCGGACAGTCCGGGGAAGTGTCCATGTGCGCGAGAAAACCGATAGTCTGGCAGTTGTAATCCCCGTTTGCCGGGATCGTTCCGTACACATAGCCGTGTTCGCTCATGGAAACGTCTTTCACTCCGATATTCTTTAACTGCTCAGCCAGAAGTTTTGCCAGGGCAAACTGTTTTTCCGTACTGGGAACTGTCTCCATGGCCTCCGCGGACTGGGTGTCGAACGCTACATACTTGAGGAAATAATCAACTACTTTTGACATAAACTTTCTCCTTTACCGTAACATATTTGTTTACAGGAAATTTTCCTGTCGATCCCTTAATAATTGCCCCTTAAGATCCTTGCAAGCTCTGAATTCTCATCCAGAATGATCGTCTTATTGTCCCCCTTAAGACTCGCCTTCAACGCGTCGAGACTGCGGATATAGTTGTAGTAATCCGCCTTGCTCTCATCGTTGTACGCGCCGGAGAGGATCCGCATATACTCCGCCTCGCCTTCCGCGCGGATCTTTTCCGCCTGGGCCTGGGCTTCGGAGATAATGATGGAAACTTCTTTATCTGTTGAGTTCTTGATGACATTTGACTGGTATTCACCGTCCGCGATATATCCGGCGGCGATATTCTGTCGCTCGGAGATCATACGCTGGTAAACGGCCTCTTTGTTGGAATCCGGGAGGTCGAGAAGCTTTGTCTCCACCTTTTTGACCTTGATTCCGTAGCTGTCTAAAGAGGAACCGATCTTCTCCGTGATCATCTCCGCAAGCTTTCCGTCACGGCCGGAGATCACATCCGACTGATCCGTAGAAGAAATGACATTCTTCACCGCATTGTATACAACAACGGAGATTCGGCTCTCCGCGTTCGCCTTGTTCGCTCCAAGTCTGGAGAGGTACGCCAACGGATCGGTCACGCTCCAGAGTGCGAAGGAATCCGTCACCATGACCTTCTTATCCCTGGTATTTACCTCGCTTGGGATCAGGTCGTAGATCATCTCATAGTTCGGGATGGACTGGGTCGTCTGAAGGAACGGAACCTTAAAGCTGAGCCCCGGCGTGTCAACGACACGGACCACTTTTCCGAACTGGAGAACCAGCTTATACTCATCATTATATGTGCTCACCATGCTGCTCTGAAGAACGACAACAAGCAGCAGGAGAACGATGATTCCAATGATCTTTTTTCCTGTCTTCTTCATTAGTTCTCCCCTCCTGTCTGTGTCGCTGTTCCGGCAGATGTGCTGGAAAACGGTTCCAACGGCAGCAGCGTCTGTGTGCCGTTTCCGCCGGTGATAATGACCTTGAGATCAGGAAGAACTTCCTCCATCGTCTCATAGAACATACGCTTTTTCGTGATCAGCGGGTACTTTACATACTCCGCGTAGGTGTCCTCGAAGCGGGCCACCTGACCGTTTGCCTCGTTGATCCTCTGTTCCTTATAAGCTTCCGCATCCTGTAAGAGCTTGTTGGCTTTCGCCTTCGCCTCCGGGATGTTCTCGGACTGATACTTCTTTGCGGAGTTGATCGCTGTCTCCATGCCCTGCTTCGCGTCCTCTACGGCTTTGAAGGCATTTGCCACATCGTCTCTCGGCATCTCGGTATCCTGGATCGACACGTTGTAGATGCCGTATCCGATGTTTTCCTCCACGAGACGGTTCGTGAGCTGTTCCTTGATCCGCTCCTGGATCTGGGTCTTTCCGGTCGTGATAACATCATCGACATTGTAAACGCCGACGGTATCACGGATATAGCTCTGGGCCAGGTTCTTGATGATGGACTCGTACACGCTTCTGTGGCGCACCGCCTGGATCGGATCCGTGACCATGTATTCCACATAGAAATCCACGTTCGTCAGGTTGAAGTCCTTTGTGATCATAAGACTCTCGTTCTCGATGGAGACCGGATTGTCGATGGACGCGCCGTCTGCCCGGGCCGGGTCCGTCGTGTAACCGATCTGCATGCCTGTGATCGCCTTGGAGACCTTCGTCACGCGCTGGATCACCGGGATCTTAAAATGGAGACCGGATGCCTCTTCCACCGCCGGTTTTCCGAAGGTGGTGACTACCGCCATCTCCTCCTCGGAGAGTGTGTAGAAGCTGTCAAAAGAGAGGACTGCCGCGGCAAGGATAATCACAACTGCCGTCACCGCAAGCCCCGTGTGCTTCGGCATCCGGATCCCCGCTTTTTTCTTCTCCTTTTTCCCGGAACCTTCTTCCGTCTGTTCGTAAACCACGCGCTCCGCTTGGTTTTCCTTCCGTTTCTTTGCCCCCGCAAAGACCTCATCCAGCGTTCCGTTCTGCTTTAACGCGCGGAACACGAACGCCGCGATCACAACGAGCCATATGACCATTTCAATCATTCGCCGTCTCCTCCTTTTTCATCTTTCCGGTCGAGATCCTGCTGGATCCCTTCCAGGTAGTGGACAAACATATCCCGGTGGCTCCGGATCCGGTACGACTCCGGCACCACCTCGTCGTAGGTAAAGCTCTTTCTTCCGCCCTCTTCCATCCGTTCCCAGAACTTATTTACAACATCAAAGGGAACGTAATAGATCTCGTCCTCCGCCGTGAAGGAGAGGATAATGAAGGAAACGCCGCCCTGGGCCTCAAACTCCTTCATGAACGCGATCTGATGCGGATGGATGTTCTGGAGCGGAAACGTCCGGACCGCGCATTCCTTCGCGTCGAAGCAGACCGGAATCCCCTGAACCGCGCCGATATAGTCGACGGTACTCTTCATATCGAAGTACGCCAGTGTGATGTGGCGGCTCTTCTTGTCGATCTCGATGGGCGTGATCGGCGTCGGGATCTTCTGGATCAATGCCAGCTTCTTTTCCCGGTAGCTGTCGTTTGTCCGGTTGATCAGATCTTCCAATGTGGAACCGCGAAGGCCCCTGGTTTTCCATGTTCCCATAGTTGTTCCTTGTAATCCTGAATAATATTTCGATTAGTTTACATAATCATTTTATGTAAACTAATCACTTTTTCATACATTCACAAGCTACTGCAGTTTAATCCCTGTCTCTTTCAATACTGAAACAAAATTCCCCGGCAGCGGCGCCTCAAACGCCTTTCCGGAAAGATACGCAAACGGTTCCGCAAGCTTCGGAAACTCCAGCCGGTAGGAATGTAAAAGCTGGTACTTCACCGTGTGCCCGGACGGACTCACCTTCGATACCCCGCCGTACTTGGAATCCCCGACGATCGGATGTCCCAAAGACGCTAAATGGGCACGGATCTGATGGGAACGTCCTGTGAGAAGTGTTACTTTGAGCAGCGTAAACTTCCCATCTGTCGCGATGGGCTCATATTTCGTCCTGATCCGCTTCGGCTCCTCGTCTCCGCCTTTTCCCGCGAAGCGTTTTGCCTCCGCCTCGGAGAGGATCCGCACCTGGTTCTTCTTCTCATCCTTCAAAAGCCAGCCGTCCACGGTCTTCACGTCCCGGATCACGCCGGAGACAAGACACTTATAATATTTGTGGATCGACCTGTCTTTAAACACGCCGGAAAGCATCTGAAGGCCCGCAAGTGACTTTCCTGCTGCCACGATGCCGCTTGTATTCCGGTCAAGACGGTTGCAGACAGAGGGACGGAACGCCCGGAGTCCGCTCTCCGTGAGCTTTCCGCTCCCCAGAAGATAATCGATCAGATATTCTACAAGGGATTCATCCGTCTCTTTCGCCTTCTGGGACAGCATGCCCGCCGGTTTGTTGACCAGGATGATCTCGCTGTCCTCATAAAGAATATCAAGATCCACCTTCTTTACCGCCTGTACCTGGACACTTGAAAACTTTTCAATCGTGTCCTCCGCAAGAAACAGCTTTACCACGTCTCCCTCGGCAAGCTTTTCGTTTCCCTCGCATTTCTTTCCGTTCAGTGTAATGTTCTTTTTCCGCATCATCTTGTAGAAAAAGCTCTTCGTCGCCTCATTCATGTACTTCACGAGGAATTTATCGAGGCGCTGTCCTGCCTCGTTCTTTTCAATAACGATCTCTCTCATCTCTTAAAATTCCCCTACATGGAAAGACTTTTTAAAAGCTTTAAAACGTACGGTCTGCTTCCGTCATCCTCGTCCTCGGTGACAGCCTTGAGTTCAGAAAGTCTCCGGAGGAATTTCTTCTCCTCAGTCATGACTTTCGCGTTTCCGTCTAACTTCCAGCCCACTAACATCTCATTTAAGAACTTTTCCGCTTTCTTCTTGTCCACGTTTTTGCCTGTGCAGTACAGATAGACACCGGTCGGATGGATCGCCGCCGCGTCCACCGGCAGGATCAGATCGTTGGATGTGATGATCAGATCATATAAGATCGGGAATTTGTCCTCGTAGGGAAGACACGCCTTGTGAAGGTCCTCCGGGACCTCCGGGACTCTCGACGCGACCACAAGCGGGGATGCCAGGTTCGCCATCGGAAGTACCGTGAGGATCGCGCTGATCGTGATGAGGTTTTTATAGATCTGCTCCGCGATAAAGTTTCTTAAAATAAGCTGAGCCCCGATCGCCGCGAGAAACAGTACCACAAAGAAAAGCTGGCGCTTTTTGTAGGCGGTACGGTAGCCATAAGTTCCTTTTTCCAGTCGTAATTTCAAATTTTTCTCCTCTTTTCTGGTATTCAGTGCCCTCTGCCGAAGCTTTTCCCGCTGCCGGTGCAGAAAGGTACACACGATTACCTTTTTCTTGCTATACCTTGTAATTATCTAATGGTCCGTCTCCTGTGTGTGCGTCACCAGTTGATAAACCCCATTAAGATCTCATGGGGAACGATCCGGCAGAGAACATAGAACGTTTTCATCCATGGTCCGTATACCGAGATCCGTTTGCCTTTCATGCTGTCCATGAGAGCTTTTCTCACTACTTTTTTCGGCTCCGCCATCGTGAGCTTCTTGATGGGCGCGAGCTTTCCGCCGTCCAGCGCGATACCGAAAAATTCTGTCTCCACCGGTCCTGGGCACACCGCCGTCACATAGATATCTTTCTTTTTTAACTCTGCCGCCAGAGCCCGGCTGTAGCTCAGCACAAAGGACTTGGACGCGGCGTAGACCGCAAAGCCCGGCTGCGGCATAAGCGCCGCCGCGGAGGCGAACTGGATGATCCGGCTGTTTTTCGAGATATACGGAAGTACCATCTCCGTCACCGCCACAAGAGCTTCATCGTTTAAACGCACCATACCGGTGGAGAGATCACTGCGGATCGTTCCCACAGCTCCTGTCTTTCCATATCCGGCGCCGTTTACGAGGATCTTAACGTTGGGCTGTTCACGCTTTAAAAGCACGGAGAGCGCGCCCAGGTCCTCCTCGCTGGAAAGATCTAGCGGAAGGATCCGCAGGGACACCGGGACTTTTCCCACAAGTTCCTCCAGACGTTCCTTTCGTCTCGCGACGACCCAGATCTCCTCCAGCGCCGCAAAATGATCCGCCAGGAGATATACCATCTCTCTTCCCATTCCCGATGACGCGCCGGTCACGATCGCAATCTTTTTTCCGCTCATGAAATCTGCCTTTCTAAAAAACATGGTCGATCTGTATCAATTTGTAACCGCTTGACGGTTTGCGCAGAACGGCAAAATTATTTCTTCCGTCCGCCCTGCTGAGGCTTCGGCCTTCTTCCGCCGGTCTGGCCAGCCATTCCTTTCGCCCTGCCGGATAAAACCTGGCGGCCTTTTCCTGCTGCCTGTCCGTTCTGGCCGTCATTTCTGCCTTTTTCAGACTGTGCGGCAAAGCGGCTGTTTCCGCCCTTTCCGGCTGTCTTCCCGGAATTTCCGCCGTATGACGCTTTTCCGTTATTCCGTCCGCCATCATTCTTTCCTGCGTTTCCTCTGCCGGATGCGTTCTTCCCTGCGGTTCTTCCGTTTCCGGACTTACCGCCATTTCTCGCCCCGTCTCTTCTTCCGTCCGCAATGTCCTTCGCCATCTTTCTCGGCTTGATCAGACATTTCTGGTCGAATCCGATGAGGTCTTCTCTTCCGGCTTTAATGAGCGCCTCTTTTACGAGATCATAGTTATCCGGATTCCGGTACTGGATCAAGGCACGCTGCATCGCCTTCTCATGCGGGTTTGTCGGCACATAGACCGGCTCCATGGTCCGCGGGTCAAGTCCCGTGTAGTACATGCAGGTGGAGATCGTCGACGGTGTCGGGTAGAAATCCTGCACCTGCTCCGGCATATAGCCGAGATCCCTCAAGTGCTCCGCAAGCTCCACCGCCTCTTTTAAGGTGGAGCCCGGATGGGATGACATGAGATACGGAACCAGGTACTGCTTTAAGCCCAGCTTCTCATTCATCTTTTTATATTCCTGGGCAAACTTCTCATATACGGAGTTTTCCGGCTTTCCGAGAAGCCGCAAAACATTGTCGGAGACATGTTCCGGGGCAACTTTCAGCTGTCCGCTGACATGGTACATGCAGAGTTCCCTGAGGAAATCCTTCTTCTTATCCGCAAGCACATAGTCGAAACGGATACCGGAACGGATAAATACCTTCTTTACCTTCGGAAGCGCCCGAAGTTTCCTTAAAAGCGCGATGTAATCCGTGTGGTCCGCGATCAGGTTCTCGCAGGGTTTCGGGAACAGGCACTGTTTGCCCGGACATGCCCCGTATTTTAACTGTTTCTTGCAGGCCGGGAACCGGAAGTTCGCCGTCGGACCGCCAACGTCATGGATATAGCCCTTGAAATCCGGCTCGTTCGTAAGCTGCTTCGCCTCGTCGATGATGGACTCATGGCTCCGCACCTGGATGATGCGGCCCTGGTGGAAGGTCAGTGCGCAGAAGCTGCAGCCGCCGAAGCAGCCGCGGTTGCTGATCAGGCTGAACTTTACCTCGGAAAACGCGGGGATTCCTCCTGCAGCGTCGTAGGACGGATGCCAGGTGCGCATGTAAGGAAGCGCGTAGACATCATCCATCTCCTGGACGGAAAGCGGTTTTGCCGGCGGGTTCTGGACCACATAGAGGTTGTCCCGGTACGGCTCCACGAGGCGCTTTCCGGAGAACGCGTCCGTGTTTTTATACTGAATATTAAAGCTCTCCGCGTAGCGTCTCTTATCCGCCTTGATCTCATCGTAGGACGGCAGGATCACCGCGTCGTACACGGAATCCAGGCTGTCGGTCTTATAGACCGTTCCGTCGATGAATGTGATATCCTTGATGTCGAGTCCCGAGTTTAACGCGTCCGCGATCTCCACGATGGACTTCTCTCCCATTCCGTAGGAGATCAGGTCCGCCTGGGAGTCCACGAGGATCGAGTGTTTGACCTTGTTTGACCAGTAATCGTAATGGGCCAGGCGGCGCAGACTCGCCTCAATTCCGCCGATCACGATGGGGATATCCTTATAGACCGAACGGATCAGGTTGCAGTAGACCACCGCCGCGTAATCCGGCCGTTTTCCCATAACACCGCCCGGGGTGTAGGAATCCTTATCGCGGCGCCGTTTTGAGACGGAATAATGGTTTACCATGGAGTCCATATTTCCGGCGCTCACGAGGAAACCAAGTCTCGGTCTTCCGAGAACCTGGACGCTCTCTTTATCTTTCCAGTCCGGCTGGGCGATGATTCCCACCTTGTATCCGTAGGATTCCAGCACACGGCTGATGATCGCGGAACCGAAGGACGGGTGGTCCACATAGGCGTCTCCGCACACATAGACGAAATCACACTGGTCCCAGCCTCTTTTTTCCATATCTGCCCGGCATACCGGGAGAAAATCATGTATCATACTTTATGTCCTTATTTTTTTATAATAACTCTCTGTAATCTGAGATCACCGCGTCTGCAAGCGCTCTCTTTTCATCCATCAGTTCTTCCGAGAAATCATCCTCCACGGCGATCACCGGCATTCCCGCGGCTTTTCCCGCCATGATTCCCGCCGGAATATCCTCAAATACGAGGCAGTCCTCCGGCTTCACGCCAAGGCGTCCCGCCACTTCCAGATAGATAT
>CAVIYT010000173.1:0-6010 GCA_963646925.1 Paludibacteraceae bacterium | reverse complement strand
ACCTGGGGCTTATTAAGGCTGTGGAAAAGTTCGATTACCGGAAAGGTTATAAATTCAGCACCTACGCAACCTGGTGGATCCGCCAGGCGATCACCCGCGCTATCGCGGATCAGGCGAGAACGATCCGGATCCCGGTGCACATGGTGGAGACAATCAACCGTCTTGTGCGGACCCAGAGACAGTTAGTGCAGAAGCTTGGACGTGAGGCGACACCGGAGGAGCTTGCGAAGGAGCTCGACATGCCGGTGGACCGCGTCCGCGAGATCATGAAGATATCCCAGGATCCGGTGTCCTTGGAGACGCCCATCGGTGAGGAGGAGGACAGCCATCTTGGGGACTTTATCCAGGATGATAATGTGGAGGTTCCGGCGGATGCCGCGACTTACCGGCTTCTTCATGAGCAGCTGATGGATGTGCTGTCGACGCTCACCGAGAGGGAACAGAGAGTGCTGCGGCTGAGATTTGGACTGGATGACGGAAGACCGAGGACGTTAGAGGAGGTCGGACGGCAGTTTAATGTGACCAGGGAGAGGATCCGGCAGATCGAGGCGAAGGCGCTCAGAAAGTTGAGACATCCGAGCAGGAGTAAGATCTTAAAAGATTATCTGGATGAGTAAGGATATATAGTCGGCAGGAAAATCGCTGCGTTTGGAAATGCGGTCGGGGATGACCGGATTGCATGGCCGGGCAGGTTTAAACTGGCGGTAAATACAAAAATGGCTGTGGAATTGAAGAAAACAGCTATATAAAAGAGAAATGGAGAGAACGGTATGAAATTATCAGAACGCCTGGAGCTGGTGCTCTCATTTGTGGAACATGGGGAGTCCGCGGCAGACGTTGGGACGGACCACGGACATGTTCCGGTGGAGCTTGTCAGGAGAAATATTGTGAAAAAGGCTGTAGCCATGGATGTGCGGAAGGGACCGTTGTCCAGGGCAACGGAGAATATCGCCCTGGCGGGACTTTCCGGGCAGATCGAGACGAGACTTTCCGACGGTGTGGCAAAGCTGATGCCCGGCGAGGCGGATTCCGTCGTGATCGCCGGAATGGGCGGTGAGCTGATCATCAAGATCCTGGAGAACGGAAGACATATGTGGGATTCCGTGAGCCAGTGGGTCTTATCGCCGCAGTCGGAGATCTTTAAGGTCAGAAGATGGCTTCTGGAGAACGGGTTTGTGATCCGGAAGGAAGATATGGTCCTGGAGGACGGGAAGTTTTATACGGTGATGGATGTGCGGCGAAAGAAAGGCGTGGATCCTGTAACTGAAGCAGCAGGTCTGGATGCGTCTGACCGTGGTCATCTTGCAGCAGTTGGAACGCGGGATGAGACTGAGCGGGCGCAGGTTTCGGGTATTTCTGAGGACAGCCGTATGCTCTACGGCGATTATCTGATCCGGACGAAGAATCCGGTGCTTCTTACATATCTGAGGGAGGAAGAGGCGAAGCTTCTGCGGTTCATTGGGGATCTTTCTGTGAAGGCGGGGGATTCCGAGCGGGCGGCGGAGCGGCTTTCGGAGTTAAAATTACAGTTGAAGGAAAATCAGGAGGTACAGCATGAAATGCAGGGAGATCATTGATATTTTAGAGTCGCTTGCGCCGAAGTCCTGTGCCTGTGACTGGGATAATCCGGGACTTTTAGCGGGACGGATGGACAAGGACGTGAGAAAGATCCTTTTGACGCTGGATGCGGATGACGCGGCGGTGGAGAAAGCGAAGGAGATCAGGGCGGATATGCTTTTGAGCCATCATCCGCTGATCTTTAAGCCGGTGAAGCATGTTTCGGATGAGGATTTTATTGGGAGACGGCTTGTGTCTCTCATTCAGGCGGATGTGTCCTATTACGCGATGCATACGAATTTTGACTCGGCGCCTGGATGTATGGCGGATGTTGTGGCGGACCGGTTGAATTTTGTTGATCAGAAGCCGTTAGAGGCCATGGGAGAGATCTATGGGACGGCGTATGGAATCGGTAAGGCTGGGACGTTGAAAGTGCCTATGACGGGCCTGGAGCTTGCGAAAGAGGTGAAGAACCGGTTTGGACTGCCGTTTGTGACGGTTTATGGGAGTGAGATTTATGAGAATGTGCCGGTGACAAGAGTGGCGACGTGTCCGGGGGCTGGCGGAAGTGAGATCAGGGAGGCGCTGAGGGCTGGGGTTCAGGCGTTTATTACCGGGGATATTAGTCACCATGAGGGGATTGATGCGGCGGCTCAGGGGATGATGATTGTTGATGCGGGGCATTATGGGCTGGAGCATGTGTTTATGGATTTTATGGAAGGGTTTTTGAAGGAAAAATTACCTGCTGATATAGAAATTGTGAAGATGGCGGTGAAGTTTCCGGCGGTGGTGTTGTAAATAACTGGCTTCGGGGACGCCCGGGACCGGAGGCTGACCGGTGCTAGATATCGAAATGAGCTAGGGTGCCGCTGATGTTGTAAACGTCATCAGCAGAAGGTTTGTGTGTGACAGTCAGCTAGTTTTTGTGAAGTGTGAAGTTTTACATGTAACTGAGATGGACATGGAACAGTTACTGTCTTGGGAAAAGATAGGAGGCGGTTTTATGGCAGTTGTTAAGGCGAATGGTGTTGAGAGGACGTATCCTGAGGGTACTACATTTTTGGAGATCGCAAGGGATTTTCAGGATCAGTATGAGAATGATATTCTGCTTGTGAGAGTGAATGGAAAGCTCCGGGAGTTAGACAAGACGTTGACAGAGGACTCGGAGATCTCGTTTATTACGGCGGAGGGAAATGCCGGGTATAAGACGTATGAGCGCAGTGCGATCTTTCTGATGCTGAAGGCGTTTTATGAGGTGGTTCCGAGGGAGAAGATTAGGAAGATCCAGATCGATTTTGCGCTTGGAAATGGTATCTACGGGGAGCTCGTGGGGGATGTTCCGGTAGACGAGAAGCTGCTGGCTTCGGTGAAGGCGCATATGGAGAAGCTTCGGGACGCGGCGATTCCGGTGAGAAAGCGGAGTGTGAATACGGACGACGCTGTGGAGTTGTTTGGAAAGCATGGGATGCATGACAAGGAGCAGTTATTCCAGTTCCGGCGGGCATCCAGGGTGAATATTTACAGTATTGGGGAGTTTGAGGACTATTTTTACGGGTATATGGTTCCGGACACCAGTTATGTGAAGTGTTTTGATCTGGTGCTGTGTCATGCGGGATTTTTGCTGCTGCTTCCGGTGAAGACGGATCCGAAGCATGTGGAGCATCCGGAGATCCGGGAGAGGTTATTCTCGATCCTGCATTCCTCTTATCGCTGGAGTGACAGTCTTGAGGTGCCGAATGTCGGAGCGCTGAACAAGATGATCGCGGACGGCAGGGGACGGGATCTGATCCTGATGCAGGAGGCGCTGCAGGAGAAGAATATCGGTCAGGTGGCGGAGAAGGCTGTGAAGGATCCGGACCGCAGGATCGTGATGATCGCGGGACCGTCTTCTTCGGGTAAGACGACGTTCAGCCACAGGCTTTCGACGCAGTTTGCGGCGCTGGGATACAACCCGCATCCGATCTCTGTGGACAACTATTTCCGCAACCGTGAGGAGTATCCGCTTGATGAGAACGGGCAGCCGGATTTTGAGGCGCTTGGATGTGTGGACATTCCGCAGTTTAATGAGGATATGAACGCACTGCTTTCCGGCAAGACCATCGAGCTTCCGCGGTTTAATTTTAAGACCGGTAAGAGAGAGTACAAGGGCGAGATGCTGAAGCTTGGGAAGAAGGATATTCTTGTGATCGAGGGTATCCACTGCCTGAATGACGCGATGTCCTCAGAACTTCCGAAGGAGAGCAAGTTTAAGATCTATATCAGTGCCCTGACCCAGTTAAATGTCGATGAGCACAACCGGATTCCGACAACAGACGGCCGTCTGATCCGCCGTATGGTGCGTGACGCGAGAACGAGGGGAACCTCCGCCCTGGAGACCATCGAGCGCTGGCCGTCGGTTCGACGCGGTGAGGATAAGAATATTTTCCCGTTCCAGGAGAGTGCCGATGTGATGTTTAACTCCGCGCTTGTGTATGAGCTTGCGGTATTGAAGCTTTACGCGGAGCCGCTGCTCTTCAATATCCCGAGAGACCGGGAAGAGTATGATGAGGCGAAACGTCTTCTGAAATTCCTGGACTATTTCCTCGCAATCGACAGTGATGTGATTCCGAAGACTTCGATTTTGAGGGAGTTTATTGGGGGAAGCTGTCTGAACGTGTAGTTGTATATGTTTGTTTTCTACGGCATTTTCATATAGGTGCGCGTTCATGCAGACATCATCTTTAAAAGTCGCGTTCTGATTCCTTTCGCCCAGCATGGATTTCTGAAAAACTGGTCGATATATTTTGGCGTGTCTATGAGGAAATACGAGGACAAGGGAAAAGAAAAAAGGCAGAAAATGTAACGGAAAATATAAGCGCATGTCTGGACATGTAAAAAAATATATGCTAAAATAAACAAGTTCTGAGTAAGACAGATGGTCGCTGCTGCAATTCTAAGGGATGCAGGAGAGGAAAGTCCGGGCTTCAAAGGGCAGGGTGCCGGATAACGTCCGGCGAAGGCGACTTCAGGGACAGTGCAACAGAAATAAACCGCATGGTAACATGTAAGGGTGGAAAGGCAGTGTAAGAGACTACCGCCTCAATGGTAACAGGGAGGGCACATGCAAACCCCACTCGAAGCAAGGCCAAACAGGAAGCATAAGGTGGCCCGTCTGCTTCCGGGTAGGCCGCTCGAGCCGTCCGGTGACGGACGGTCTAGATAGATGACCATCCAACGACATAACCCGGCTTATCGTCTTGCTCAGAATATTGAATAGGGAAATGATGAAGACCGCTTTTCGAGACTGTATAGTAAGGTTTTGAAAAGCGGTCTTTTTAGTCTATTATAGATCTTCTTATTACCATGGCAGTGGAAGAAATTGCGGAAGAGACCGGGAAAAATTCAAAAGAAGTGTTACAAGACTTCCTGTCTTCTAAAACGGGAAAAGCGCTGTATGATGAGAACACAAAACTTTGGTGTAATGGTCCATCATATATTGCAGAATTGTATATGGAAGAAACTTCGAATAAATGACAATAAAAGGGGACCGTCACATTAAACGATTTTAGTGTGACCGTCCCTTTTTTACATATATGAGGTATTCTGCATTTTACAGCACCCCGTCACGTGCGGAAACTAAGTTAGCTGTGCTTCTCATCACAATACCGGCACCGGTATACCTCATGATCTTTGTCGTCGAGATAGAAGATGTGCGGGAGCTCCTGCTCGATGGAGGTGATGCAGCGCGGGTTTTTGCAGTGGATCACGTTCTTTAAGATCTTCGGGAGGTGAAGGGTGCGCTTCTCGGCGATCTTGTCGTCGCGGATGATGTTGACGGTGATGTTGTGGTCGATGTAGCCGAGGACGTCCAGGTCGATGGAGTCTAACGGTCCCTCGATCTTAATGATGTCCTTGCGGCCCATCTTGTTGCTCTTCGCGTTCTTGATGATCGCTACGGTGCAGTCTAATTCGCCCAGGCGCAGGTAGCGGTAGATGTCCATACTTTTGCCTGCCTGGATATGGTCAAGAACAACGCCTTCCCGGATTCCACTGATATTTAACATGGCTTTTCTACCTCCAGTAATGTCATAATGAGTGCCATACGGACATAAACGCCGTTCTGGACCTGTTTAAAGTAAGCGGCACGCGGATCATCGTCCACCTCGACGGAGATTTCGTTGACACGCGGGAGCGGATGGAGCACATACATATCCGGTTTCGCGAGTCTCATCTTCTCTTTGTCGAGAATGTAGCAGTCCTTCATGCGGATGTAGTCCTCCTCGTTGAAGAAACGCTCTTTCTGAACTCGTGTCATGTAGAGAACATCGAGATCAGCCATGGCGTCGTCAAGGCTTGTGGTCTCGCGGTATTCGATATGTTTCGCGTCCAGGACGCTCTCCTTGATGTAATCTGGAACCTTTAACTCCGGCGGAGAGATCAGGATAAAGCGGACGCCCTCGTAGCGGGACAGAGC
>CAVIYT010000172.1:0-9704 GCA_963646925.1 Paludibacteraceae bacterium | reverse complement strand
CTTATAAATCTCTTAAAAAATACGAAGATTTTTGTAGATTTTTTATAATTTCCCCGTTTTTCATGTCTTACACTTGTCGTTCCCTGTTCTTTTTCTTCTGAAACATCTCTTTTTTCCTCCCGCCCTGTTAATAACCGATTCTATGGCTTGTTGTCCATTTTTCTTCGTGCCTCTATTTCTAAAGCTTCCTGTGGATCCTTCTTCATTTAAGATAATTCGCTGAAATCATACTCCAGGATCGCGCTTTAAAATCGTAACTTTTCCCAATTGCAAATCTTATAAAAATATGTTAGAACCTATATTATATTTTTTTCTGGAGGATGTATCTACATATGAATAACCGTCTTTTCAGCCGGAAAGACCTGGTGCGCCTGATCATACCCCTGATCGTGGACCAGTTTTTACAGGTCGCTGTTGGCCTTTCCGACTCCATCATGGTCGCGCGGGTGGGGGAAGCTGCCGTTTCCGGTGTTTCCTTAGTCGACACGGTCATGCTGCTCATCATCAATATTTTCACGGCTCTCGCCACCGGCGGAGCGGTAATTGCCGGACAGTATCTCGGCAGAAAAGATCCGAAAACCGGATGTGAAGCGACAGCCCAGCTCTTCAACTTTACATTCCTGTTCTCGATCTTCATTATGATCTTAGGTTACCTCGGACAGAACCTGATCCTCTATCATGTATTCGGAAAGATCGAAGCGGATGTTATGAAGGACAGCCGCACCTACCTTTTGATCGTCCTGTCTTCCATCCCGATGATCGCCATGTACAACGCCGGGGCCGCGATCTTCCGCGCTATGGGAAATTCCAATATTGCGATGAAGACCTCGCTGCTCATGAACTCCATCAACGTGTTCGGAAATGCTCTTTTGATTTTCGGTTTCCACTGCGGCGTTGAGGGCGTTGCGATCCCGACTGTTGTTTCCCGAGGTGTTGCCTGCGTGGTCATTCTGGTCCTCTTAAACAATCAGGAACATGAGCTCCACATCCTGCACCCGTATCCGTTTAAGATCAAGTGGAATGTTCTGAAAAAGATCCTCTACATTGGAATTCCGAATGGCCTGGAGAACAGTATGTTCCAGCTCGGAAAGATCGCCGTATTGAGTCTCGTCTCCGGTCTCGGAACCGCATCCCTGGCGGCAAACGCGGTCAGCAACAATTTCGCGAACTTCGCGATCCTGCCCGGCATGTCCTTCGGCTTCGCGCTCCTCACGGTCTGCGCCCAGTGCGTCGGTGCGGGAGATTTTGAGCAGGTGAAATATTATACGAAACACATGATGCGGGTCGAGTATCTCTGCCTGATCGCATCAAACCTGATCGTGATCCTGGCACTGCCGTTCATCCTGTCGATCTACAACCTCTCCGATGAGGCCGCACGGTACACAAACGATATTATTTTATACCATGCCGCCTGCGTCGTGACGATCTGGCCGCTGTCCTTCACGCTGCCGAATACGCTACGCGCCGCGGCGGATGTAAAGATCACCATGATCCTTTCCATCATCTCCATGTGGGTATTCCGCTTCGGTTTCAGCTACCTGCTGACGATGGTATTCCATATGGGAATCTTCGGCGTCTGGGTGGCAATGACCATCGACTGGCTTGTCCGCGGAATCTTCTTTGTCTGCAGGTATAAGAGTGGACGGTGGCAGAAGATTATTTTCTCGTAGCGCTGAAAGCATTGCGTAGCCATAGTAAAAAATCCCATCGCGTTGTCCGATGGGATTTTTTACTTCTAACCTATATTTTCTTAATCTTCTGATTCTTTGATCCACTTCTCTACAGTCTCAGCACTGACTCCCACGGCATCCACAATGTCCTGAAGCTTCTTTCCCATTTCATTCATTCGGAACACTACAAACTTGATTCCTTCTTCTCTTCCAGCAGTCCGTTCTTCTTCTGCCCAGTCTTTCAATCCCTGACATAAATCTACTTTCTTTTCTCCATAAGACATCATTCTCAATTCCTCCATTCCCGTATGGATAGCTACCATTTCATACGCATCTTCTTCAAGCCCCTGATATTTTGGATCTTCGGCTACCATTCTTTTCATTTTCTCTTTATCATTAGAGTATCTGATTAAATCAAACACCAATTTCACATCGGTCTTAAACACATCCGTATTCTCCAGCTTCCGCACCTCCACCAGATGAATCCGATAATTCTGGACCAATTTTCGGAACTCCTCCGGAGTATCCGTGAAATCCAAAAGCCCATGCAGATCCACCGGCCCATCCCATTCCTCTTTGCCGTAATACAGCACAAGAATGATCGACGGAAACAATCGGCTGTCCTTCCCGAATCCATACAGATATTCCCCGCTCTTCCAACCTTCCGGATGTCTTTTCACTGTTCTCCGGATCTTCGCCGCCTGTTTTTCGTACTGTCCTGTCTCGTACTCCATGCAGCGCAGCGGCAAGGAATAATCCACCGTCTGCTGGTTTTCCAGACCGATCAGGATAAAATTCACCCCAAGCGCTGCTTTCCGCACAATATCCTGGATCTTCTCCCGTTTCTGGTAGCCCTGTACCGACCGTATCTGCGCTGTTCCGGTTTTTGGTGTCTTAACATGCACACTTCCAGAATGTTCCATCAGATCTTCCTTCTTCAGTACCTGCCGTCCGTCACACAACAGACCATTGATCAGGTCCGCATAGCGCTCGTCATCGCTGAAAAAGATCTTATCTGCCGCATCATTTTTCATACGCGTTTTCCCCCTTTTCCGCAGGAATCCCCTCAATCAGAAAACTTCCTGCTTTTTTGATTTGTTGGATTAAAAGCATTGATTTTCTGAATGAATCGAATGAAATAGACGGGCTTCGCCCAGAAGTTTAGAAATCGGTATGCTTTTAAAGATTGATGACGTGATTCTAGCATAGAACTGGTCTTGAAACAATAAACAGACCGTTTAAAATCTATGAAATATTTCTAAAATTTATAGATCCTAATCCAGCGTAGAACAAAAGACCTCCGGGGATCAGATTTCTAAATTTCGAGACCATTGATTTTAACCAATGAAATTTAGTTTTCTGAACCTCGAAGGTCCTTTTTATGTTACTCTGAACTTCTCTTTATCTGCAGTATTCAGACTGAGTAGCTCTAAAATTAGTTCTCATTCATCTTCGCAAGCTTCGCCGCCTGGTCTGCCGCGATCAGGCTGTCGATCAGCTCCTGGATATCGCCGTCCATGATGGAGTCGATCTTGTAAAGTGTCAGCTTGATTCTGTGGTCTGTCACACGGCCCTGCGGGAAGTTGTAGGTACGGATCTTCTCCGAGCGGTCGCCGGTACCGATCTGGCTGCGGCGCTCTGCTGCCTCCTCATTCTGACGTCTCTCAAGCTCCATATCGTATAACTTGGAACGCAGTAAACGGAACGCTTTCTCCTTGTTCTGCAGCTGGGACTTCTCAGTCTGGCTGTAGATCACGATTCCTGTCGGGATATGTGTTAAACGTACCGCGGAGTCGGTGGTGTTGACACACTGTCCGCCGTTACCGGACGCACGCATAACATCGATACGGATGTCTTTGTCATCGATCACAACATCGAATTCCTCTGCCTCCGGCATGATCGCAACGGTGGCTGTGGAGGTGTGGATTCTTCCGCCAGACTCTGTCTCCGGGACACGCTGTACGCGGTGAACGCCGCTCTCGTATTTTAACTTGGAGTAAGCGCCATGTCCGGTGATCATGAATTCAACCTCCTTCATGCCGCCGATTCCGCTCTCGCTGACGTTGATCATCTCTGTCTTCCAGTGCTGACTCTCCGCGTAGTGCACATACATACGGTATAACTCGGAAGCGAATAACGCTGCCTCGTCTCCGCCTGCGCCAGCACGGATCTCGACGATTACGTTCTTCTCATCGTTCGGGTCTTTCGGGAGAAGCAGGATCTTTAACTCCTGTTCCAGCTCCTCGATTCTCTTCTTCGCGTCGGCAAGTTCTTCCTTCGCGAGTTCCTTCATCTCCTCGTCGCTCTCCTCATCGAGAAGCGCAAGGCTGTCTTCCACATCCTGTTTCGCCTGTTTGTACTGCTTGTACGCATCAACGATCGGCGCCAGGTCTGCCTGTTCTTTCATCAGTTTGCGGAATTTTCTCTGGTCTTCCGCTACCGACGGGTTATTTAATTCCAGCATTAACTCTTCGTAATGCCGCAACATGTCATCCAAACGGTCAAACATCTATAAACCTCCTCATACGCCTGCGGTCTGCCAGGCTCCGCACACGACGCGGTCCTTTCCTGCCAGATCCTGAATCACTCTTGTATCCTTAAAACCATGGGTGTCCAGCAGTTCCTTCACCGCTGCCCCCTGGTCATATCCGATCTCAAAATACACATGTCCTCCCGGCGTCAGATGTTTGGCACATTCTTCTGCCAGAATTCTGTAAAAGTAAAGTCCGTCCGCGGTCCCGTCGAGGGCGCCCCGCGGCTCATGGTCCCGAACCTCCGGCTCCAGCTCCTCGATGACGGCGCTGGGGATGTAGGGCGGGTTGGAGACGATCACGTCGAACACTTCTGATTGTGCGAAATTGCTGAACATGTCGCTGTGACGGAATTTTACGCCATCAGCCGACGCGCTTTCCTCGTTTCCTTTGGAATTGTCATCTTTTTTGTAAGTGTTTACCAGATTCATGCAATTCTGTGTCTGTTTCATCGTGACGCTGTCCGAAGCGTCTCCAAGAATCTCTGCCGAGTTTCTTTTCGCAACTTTTAACGCCTCGTCTGAGATATCCGTGCCTTCCACATGGGCATATCCGCCGAGCTTCTTTAAGCTCACTGCAATACAGCCGGACCCGGTACACATGTCAAGAATCGAAATGTTCTTATCTTTCTGCTCGTTCAGCACGAGTTCCACAAGTGTCTC
The DNA here is from genome assembly GCA_963646925.1 of Paludibacteraceae bacterium. Taxonomy (GTDB): domain Bacteria; phylum Bacillota; class Clostridia; order Lachnospirales; family Lachnospiraceae; genus Pilosibacter. The sequence goes on along the minus strand of CAVIYT010000172.1, from coordinate 4,841 downwards.
CGTATCCTGTCTCGGGATCAGCACATGTTCATTCACGAAAAATGTGAGTCCCATGAACTCCTGCTGACCTAAGATCTGCTGGAGCGGAATTCTGGACGCGCGCTTCTTCAGTGCGTCATCGTAGGACGCCATCTTAGTTTCCAGGTCGTCCCCCGAAACTTTCTCCCTTGCACACATAAAATACTGTGCCCTGGAGATCCCGAAGATCTGCTCAAACAGGTACCAGGCGTCGAGATCCGCCTCTGCGATTCCCGCCTTTTTCAAAACCTGCTTTCCATAATTCAGCACATCGGCCCAGATCTTAAAATCCTGCCCAGCGACATTCATCAATTCGCTCATGCCGTTATCTCCTGCGCATGCTTCCCTGTCTGATCTTCCTTCTCAAAATATCCTGCCGGATACTGTTCCGTGAAATTCTCTTCCAGGTACTTTTTCCAGTCAAACACAGCCTCGACAGCGGCGATCGCCACCTCGATCATCGAATCGTCCGGCTCCTTTGTCGTAAGTCCCTGCATCCACATGCCCGGGCGGCTGACGATATCCATGATCTTCGAGTTGCTGGTTCCCGCAAGGCGAAGCACCTCGTAGGAGACACCCGCGATTACCGGGATCAGGACGATTCTGCTGACAATCCGCAGCCAGATCGTATCCACGCGGATCACCATGAAGAACAGGATACTGATCACCATAACGATCAGAAGAAAGCTCGTTCCGCAGCGCTTATGCTCTTTGGAGCTCTTTCTGACGTTCTCCACGTTGAGCACAAGACCGTGCTCCAAACAGTTGATGCATTTATGTTCCGATCCATGATACATGAACGTCCGCTTGATGTCCTCCATCCGGGAGATCACCTTAATATAAGTAATGAAGATTCCAATTCGGATGCAGCCTTCAAGAACCGCCATCACGGTCTCAGAGTGGACAAATTTTCGGAAGATTCCCGCGATCAAAAGCGGGAGTACCATAAAGATCGCGATCGCCATAAAGACGGAAAATACCATCACCGCCGACATGACGACTTTATCTACTTTTTCTCCAAATGTATCGATCAGAAATTTTTCGAACTTTCCCGGCTCCTCGTCTTCCTCGTCATCCTCAAAGAAGCTTGCCGACCATGTCAATGACCGCATTCCGAGGATCATGGAGTCCGCGAAACTAAAAATTCCTCTCACAAACGGCAGGGAGAAAAACTTTACTTTTTCTGTCATACTTACATAGGTATCTTTCTTAACAACGATCTCACCGTCCGGCTTTCTGACGGCCGTGGCGTAGTTGTCCTTGTTCTTCATCATGATACCCTCTAATACTGCCTGTCCCCCGATACCGGAATATTTCAAGATTTTACCTCCATATATGTCTCATAGCGTCATACACGAATCGCTCCGCACTTCGTGCTCCCATGATTCCCTAGTATGACAAAAAAGGCTGAGTTTTCAGAGTTATCCAAAAGCTCAACCTTTCACTAATCAAACCTTATTTGTCTGTTTTCATACCATACTTACGGTTGAACATCTCGATACGTCCGCGAGCGGAAGCAGCCTTCTGCTGACCAGTATAGAATGAATGGCATTTGGAACAGATTTCTACGTGAATGTCTTTCTTGGTAGAACCAGTTACAAATTCATTACCGCAGTTGCAAACGACCTTGGCCTGATAGTAATTTGGGTGGATTCCCTGTTTCATGATTTTCACCTCTTTAAAATTTTTGGTACATGACTGACAGTCACGTTACGTTAATAATATAATACAGCTTTACAGCCATATGTCCTGTTCCGCCAGAACAGCTTCATAATTATAGCATATACATACCGCTAATGCAAGTGTATTTTCCTTGATTTTTCGCGAATTTTGCGGGTTATCCACAGGCGTTTTTATTTTTGCTCTGCTTTTCCACCATTCTCCCACTATCCTTCCAGCTTCCGTCCCCCCGACAGCACTCTCCACACCAACGGCATAAAACGAACAAGGAATTTCGCCAAGATATAAGAAACAATAACAGCGATTGCAGGAAGCATAAAATAGACGATCAGGGCGATCGCGGCGGCGGATGTTGTTCCTGCCAGGCTTCCTGCCACGAGTGCGGTTCCTTTGTTTACGAAACGCACAACGATAAAATGGATCGCATACAGGAACATGCTCTGGCGCATCCAGGGTTGGACTTTGGGAAGGCGGAGTCCGCAGACAAATGCCCAGCATGTCATCGGAACTGTCATACGGTAGAGGCAGGTCCAGAGGACATCCGCTCCCGGAGTCATCATGCGGCAGTAGCAGAATATGGAGATAATGATTCCGGCTACGCCTTCCGCCATGCAGCGTTTCCGCACAAAATCAGGGATCTCCGAAGCCGCGCTGACCGTCACATTTTTGCCGCCATCGTGCCTTCTTTCAGCGTCCTCTTCCTCCGCCATACTTCTCTCCACCAGCCCGCGTCTGTGTACCGCAAAGTACGCAGCCATCGAATAGTAGAGCAGCGCGTCCGTATTCGGATGGCGCATATCCAGGTGAAGATGCACCGCAAACACAAGTCCCGCAATCCAGAAAAGGCCGACTGCCCGGTTCTTCACAAGAGCGTAGATCACCGGAGACACGATAATCAAAAAGATCAGCTGATACAGATACCAGAAGATCGGCGCGTACGCATACTGAGAGACCGCCCGCCAGATCTCCTGCACGGTAAACGGGATCACGTCACGTCCGACTACTGAACGCATGGCAAGAAGTCTCGATGCCGCCATGTAGCCCATATAGTAAATGATATTCCAAACCACATACGGGACCGCTATGCTGAACACCCGGCTTCTCCATTTTCTGAGCAGCTTGTCCCAGGAAAAGTTTCTAAAAAACAGGTAGGATGACAGCAGGAAAAAGCCCGGAACAGCAATCTGCCCCAGTCCCACCGACACGAAATTTTCGATCCGGTCCGCAAGACTCCATATCTCCTCCTGCGCACCGCCCGAAAACAAGTCTACATTATAAGAATGGACCCAGATCACAAAGATGCTGAACACAAACATCAGCCATGATACCTGGTCATGAAATCGTTTTTCTCCGCTGCCAGTCTTCATACGCACTCTCCGAAGTTTTCTTTTATTTTACCATATCCCATGTGACATTTCCAGTAACTGTTCTGCCGGTGTGCGTATTTGCTGTGTCAGGCAGAAGAAACTATAGGATACCCTGTTATTTTAACATTATTCTGCATACATCCATATTTTATTTGACACGATTCGAAATCCGCACTAATATGTAGCTCAGTATAAGCATGCAAAAAGGCTGCATGTTATTTTCTGTTTTGCAATGTGGCTCGAATTCTGAACTCTGCATACGCTTTGGAATACAATATTTTTCCTGATGGACTTTATTTTGAAAGAAGGTTTTGATTTCATGTACACGTTTCTCGAATCCGTCCTTCGCGCAACTGCCTGTCCCATGACTCCCCCGGCTCCGTATTCCGCTTTCCATATTCTGCTGACCATCTTTGGTGCGGGAATTGCAATCTTTCTTGCAAAATTCTTCAGCAAAAAAATACGGTCCATGGCATCGCCCGAACCGTATTTTCGCCGTATTCTCTTTTTCTGCGGAGTGATCCTCGCACTCATGGAACTCTACAAGCAGGCATTTTTATATGTCATCGAGTTCAATGGACACTTCGACTGGTGGTACTTTCCCTTCCAGCTCTGCAGCGTTCCCATGTATATCTGCCTGTCTGCACCGCTCCTGTGCTCTAGTCAGACACTTCGCCGCGCCGCAATCTTTCTTCAGGATTTCGGTCTCCTCGGCGGAATCATGGCCCTGGCTGTGCCGCCGGGACTTATGCATCCGTACTGGACGATGACGCTCCACGGGTTTATCTGGCATTTTATTCTGGTGTTTCTGGGGCTTTTATCCTGCATGACAGGCATTGCCGGACATGAATGGCAGGACTACACGGAGATTCTTCCATTCTTTTTCCTCTGCTGCCTGATTGCCTGCGTGATCAATATCGCCGCAGGTCATGACGCCGATGCCGACATGTTTTACATATCCCCATTCCACCCGTCCTCGCAGCCGGTTTTCCACGGGATCGCATGCGCAGTTGGGATTTTCTGGGGAAATCTGCTATATATTGCAGCAATGATCGTTGGCGGTTTTCTTGTTCATAAAATTACCAAAAACAGCTCCAGGTACTCGAATTGATTCGTGTTCCTGAAGCTGTCTTATTTAGTATAATTTAAATTCTTCCATAAGCATATCGAGATTCTGAACCCGGCTATTATTCTTAATATCCGTTCTTCCACTGATTGCCAACAGAATAACTTCTGTGACACTCAATGGCACTACATATGAATTTGTAAAACCAAGTCCTGTCACATTTGATTCTATCACATAATCTGCTTTCGATGCCAACGGACTCGTCAGCCGGTCTGTAAACAGAAGAATTTTAGCCTTTCTTTCCCTCGCCAGATCCATAAGAGGCTCGCATAACTCGGAATATCGCGGAAAGCTGTACAATATCAGGCAGTCATTTTCACCAATATCATAAAGCCGCTCCATGGCAGTCGCATCAGCGTGGGTAATCGGAATCACATTCGGTAAAAGAAGCGTCAGTTTACTTGTCATATACTCTACACAGCTCACTGTTCCCCTAAAACCAGCCACATATTTTCTCTTACTCTCCGTAATCAGATCCGCAATCATATGGACCGTCTCATTATCCAACTTTGACAGGCTCTTCTCAAGATTCTCCATCGTTCTCTGCATGACATCATGGATCAGGCTTTCCTGCTGCAGGGATTCCCTGGTACTTGCAAACTTTTCACTCAGCGATAGACCATTCTTATCCCGGCTGTATTCCATAGCGA
>CAVIYT010000171.1:0-12862 GCA_963646925.1 Paludibacteraceae bacterium | reverse complement strand
GCGAGACATTCACGGGAACTGTCACGAATGTGAGCCTGCAGAGCAGTTACTCCAACGGCGTCACAAACTATCCGGTGACGGTGACGCTGGACGACACGGGAAGTCTTCTTCCGGGCATGAACGTGGACGCGAAGATCATTCTCGACAGTTCCGAGAACGCGTTAGTGATTCCGGCAAGCGCACTGATGCGTGGAAATAGGGTATATGTAAAGAAGAGGTCGGACAGCGAGCAGGCGGATGGTGATTCCCAGAATGCGGCAGATGCGGGCGATGACCAGGCACAGAAAGCCGGAAAAGGCGGCAGCAACGCTCCTGACGGCTTCGAGGCAGTCCAGGTGACAACTGGCATCATCAACGATGACTACGTGGAAATCCTCTCCGGCCTCTCCGAGGGCGACGAAGTCTATGTTTCCTCCGACTCCGGAAGTTCAACGCAGACCGATCAGATGCAGATGGGCGGCATGGGCGGCCCTGGCGGTGACATGGGCGGCGGCGCACCGGGAGCTCCTGGCGGAAACAGTGGAAACGGCGGAAGCAACGGCGGCGGACGGAAAGGCCAGTAACTCATAGGAGACAATTGTATGGAAAAGAAACCTTTAATCGAACTGCGCGACATTTACAAGATCTACTACATGGGTGACGAGGAAGTCCATGCCAACGACGGCATCAGCCTCTCCATCAACAAAGGCGAGTTTGTCGCTATCGTCGGCAAGTCCGGAAGCGGAAAGTCCACCCTGATGAACATCATCGGTGCCCTGGACGTCCCGACGAAGGGTGAATACTTCCTCGGCGGCGAGGATGTGGCGGATATGTCCGATAACGAGCTGGCCAGGATCCGGAACCGCATGATCGGTTTTATCTTCCAGCAGTATAACCTGCTCCCGAAGTTAAATCTCCTGGAGAATGTGGAACTCCCGCTTCTCTACGCCGGTTACGATAAGAAAGAACGGTGGGAGCGGGCCATGAACTCCTTAAAAAAGGTCGGTCTTGAAGAAAAATGGAAGAATTTTCCGAACCAGCTCTCCGGCGGACAGCAGCAGCGTGTCTCCATCGCGCGGGCTCTCGCCGGGGACCCGTCCCTGATCCTCGCGGATGAGCCCACGGGTGCCCTTGACTCCAGGACGGGCCGGGAAGTGCTGGATTTTTTAAAGAAACTCAATGAAGAAGGAAACACGATCGTCATGATCACCCACGACAGCTCCATCGCCCTTGAGGCGAAGCGGGTGGTGCGGATCCATGACGGACAGATCAATTTCGACGGGGATGTGAAAAAGTATGCTGCAATCATTTAAAATGGCGTTAAAAAGCATCTGGGGAAACAAGATGCGTTCTTTTCTTACGATGCTTGGAATCATCATCGGCGTTGCGTCTGTGATCATCCTGGTCAGCATCGTCAACGGATACATGTCCTACATGGTGGAGAGCTTTTCCTCCATGGGCGTAAACCAGATCACGGTCCAGTACAAGGCGGTGGCATCCAGAACCATCGATGTGGACGAAGTCTACGACTTCTATGAGGAACATTCGGACCTGTACGAAAACATGTCCCCAAACGTGTCCGTCAGTGTCACGGTGAAACATGACTCCGACACCATGGACTCCACAAGTGTCGGCGGCTACAGCGAAGATTACCTCGCGATCAAGGACTACGAGATCGAGTACGGCAGAAATCTCCAGTATTCCGATATGGAGGCGAGACGAAAAGTCGCGGTCATCGGCGCCTATGTAGCGGAAGAACTCTACGGCGGTTCCCAGAACGCGGTGGGCGACACCATCAAGTTAAACGGTGACAATTACACCATCGTTGGAGTTGTGGAGCGGCAGACGGAGAGCAGCTCCGAGTTCGATGACGGCTGTACGGACGATTTCGTGTGGATCCCGTACTCCAGAGCCGTAAAGATGGCGAGAAATGCCGTGATCAACAACTATATTTTTACATCGAGGGATATCAATGACACAGAGGAGTGTACGGCGGAGCTCAAAACCTTCCTCTATGAAAAGATGAAGAGCGAAAACCTCTACACCGTGACAGCCATGAGCTCGCTTCTCGATTCTTTAAACGAGCAGATCGCCATGATGAGCATGATGCTTGGCGGAATCGCCGGGATCTCCCTCTTAGTTGCCGGTGTGGGTGTCATGAATATCATGCTGGTGTCCGTTACAGAGCGCACAAGGGAGATCGGTATCAGAAAAGCTCTCGGCGCAAAGAAGAGCGTGATCATGCAGCAGTTCGTCATCGAGGCTCTTGTCACGAGTACCATCGGCGGAATCATCGGAATCATCATCGGCGCCCTGGCAAGCACAGGAATCGGTGCCCTCATGGGAATCGACGCGCCGCCGACCATGACGGCGGTCGTGATCTCATTCTCCGTCTCCGTTGCCATCGGACTGATCTTCGGCTACATGCCGGCGAGCCGGGCGGCGAAGCTGAATCCTATCGACGCGCTGCGGACCGATTAATTGAGTCATAACCGCCACGAATCTGCCGCTAAAAGACAGAATATCTTAAGTTGACGGGAGTGTTTGTCCCCCCTTATAATATAGTTAAAAGAAAGCAACTTGCAATGAAAAAGAAAAATTAAAGAATACATAAAATTATATCTAATATATGTATTTTTCGAAATTTTACAGTAAATGATAAATCTGCAAATTGCTAGAATAAATATGGGGGAGGGAATCCTATGGCAGAAAGAAAATGGAAAAAATTTAGTGCATGGATGATCGTCTGGATCATGGCAGCCGTGTTCACAATATCTGGTGTGCAGACAGCGTTTGCGGCGACCAGCTACGTGAGCAGCATAAGCATCACGCTTGATGTGACTCCGACGGTGGGAGAATCCCTGCCAGACCTGGAGGTGGGATATATTTCCGACAACTGTGAGGTATCGATCCCGAACAATGATAAATACGATATCGTCTCCGCAAAGTGGTCTTCCTCAAAATCAGATGTGAAGATCGGAGGAACTTACACGTTAAAAGTTACGTTGAAAACTTTAAACGATTATAAGTTCAGCAGCAGTGCCTATACTTCCTCAAAAGTAAAGGTAAAGAACGGAACATTCGTGAGCGCTTCGAGAACATCTGCCGACCGCCTTGTCGTTACAGTAAAGACAAAACCAGCGAAAGGTGATCTGGACGCGCCGGGTGAGGCATACTGGGTCACTGAGAAATCCGGAAGCTCTGATCTTGGACTTGCAAAATGGGAAGCTGTCGAGGACGCGTCCTATGAGGCATATCTCTATCGGGGAAGCAAAGTCGTTCATAAGAGCGGTGAGATCCATGTGAGCAATTATGATTTCTTCCCGTATATGACGACGAAAGGAACCTATACCTTTAAAGTCCGCTCACTTCCGTCAAACGACGAAGTATCGAAGTACGCGTCAAAGAGCGACTGGACGACCTCGGACGAGGTCTATATCGACGCGGACGACGCGGCGAGAGCAGCGAAAAAAAATCCGTCCAGCAGCAATAATACAAGCAGTGGAAACAATTCCGGCAATTCCCAACAGGCACCGGAAAACGCGAATACAGTGGGCTGGATCAGGGACGGAAACCGCTGGTACTATCGCTATCCGGACGGAACCTATTTAAAGAGCAACTGGGGCTATATCGGAAATGTCTGGTATCTTTTCGATGCTAATGGAATGATGCTCACGGGCTGGCAGATGAAGAATGGCGCGTATTATTATATGAATGGCGACGGAATGATGCAGACCGGCTGGCTTTTCAATAATAATACATGGTATTATCTCGCTGACAGCGGTGCGATGGTGACCGGATGGATCACACTTGGAGATAAGACGTATTATCTTGGCGGTGACGGCGGAATGCTTACCGGATGGCAGACGATCGACGGGCAGATCTATTACCTGTATCCGGATGGACACAGAGCAGCAAATGAAGTGATCGATACATTCTATGTGGACCAGGATGGTATCTGGAGAAAACCACAGTAAAAATTTAAGCACACGGATATGCGCTGAAAAATGCCTAAAAATTTTGCGGCAGACTGAAAATGCAGGAAAGGAGTACATTATGAGACAGAAAACTTTTGGAAAATGGCTTGCGGCAGCAGGAATTCTGATCGTTATGGCGATATGGATGGCTCTTCCTGTACTGGCTGCGCAGACCGTGAGTTCCATACGTATTACATTTACGGACAAATATACAGATCCGGGTGTGATCTCGGAACCGGATATCCTATGCAGTACTTCCGGCATTGAGATCGCGTCTGTGGAGTGGAGCAAAGATGTTGAAAAATGGACTCCGGGAACGAAAGTGACAGCGACCTTGATCTTATCATCCAGTGGAAAAGAATTCTCTTCCAGCTATGGCTCAAAGTCCTGCCAGATCTCCGGGGCGACACTCAGCAAGGCCGTAAAAGAAGATGACAATTTAAAGATCACAGTTACGTATTATCCGGTCGTATGGCTGGAATCCCCGGAAGAAGCCGGATGGAGTGCTTCAAACCATATGAAGGCGGTCTGGAAGAAAGTCGATTACGCTACCGGATATCAGATCCGTTTTTACCGGGATGACTACTATCTCCGGACTATTGATGTGACGGGAACAAGCAAAGACCTCTCCGAGTACATGGGAAAAGAGGGGAACTATTACTATGAGATCCGTGCGGTGGGAAAGACCACAAACGACGCGAAATACCGCAAGAGCAGTGATTATATTACCTCATCCGACCGCTATCTGGATGACCTCGGGGACACGGAGGGCACCTGGAAGAATTATGCGGACGGAAAGAAATATGTGAGCGAGAGCGGACAGTTCCTGACTTCCCAGTGGTACCGGATCTTAGGAACCTGGTACTATTTCGATGAAAATGGATACATGGTGACGGGATGGAGAATGGTAAACAATAAATGGTATTACCTCGAAATCGACGGAAAGATGGTAACTGGATGGAAGCAGATCGGAGGCGTCTGGTACTATCTGGATGCCGACGGCGCGATGGCCACCGGCTGGCGCCAGACCGCACCGGGGCAGTGGTATTACCTGAATGCCAACGGAGCGATGGCAGCGTCCACGGTGATCGACGGATATACGCTGGATGCGTCGGGGCTTTGGGTGAGTTAGAAAATGATAATGGACGGCATGCCGTGGGGATGGATCCTGCGGTATGCCGTTTTTGCTGCCATGCATCCAGAAGAAACTGCCGGCAGCCGGTTTGGAAAATTAGTGTTACATTTTACACGATGGTTGACATAAAACTATTGACTTCGAGTTCACTTGAAGTGCTATACTAAATATAACATCCTGGGGCCATATGCCGGTGGATCATTTACGATTTATCGGATCGACCTGTGGATAAACGAAAAACAAGGAGGAAAATCAGATGAGTTGTTTAGGACAGGACGTGAAAAAACTTGGTTTTGGACTGATGCGTCTTCCGCAGAAGGACGGAGCGATCGACATCGAGCAGACAAAGCAGATGGTCGACATGTTCTTAGGTGCAGGTTTTACATATTTTGATACGGCATGGGCATACGCCGGATCCGAGGACGCGATCCGCCAGGCTCTCGTAGAGCGTTACCCGAGAGAGAGCTTCACCCTCGCGACAAAGAACGCCGCATGGATCAAATGCAAGACAAAAGAGGAAGCTTATGCGCAGTTTGATACATCCTTAAAGCAGACAGGCGCCGGATATTTCGATTTTTATCTGCTCCACAATCTCGGCAGGTTCAGAACAGAGTTCTTCGACCGTTTCGATATGTGGAACTGGGTACTGGAGAAGAAAAAATCAGGTCTTATCAAGCATGTGGGTTTTTCTTTCCACTCCACACCGGAAGAACTGGAAGCAATCTTAACGGCGCATCCGGAGATGGAATTCGTACAGCTCCAGATCAACTACGCCGACTGGGAGAACCCGGCGATCCAGTCCAAGGCGTGTTATGAAGTTGCAAGAAAGCACGGCAAACCGGTCGTTATCATGGAGCCGGTAAAGGGCGGAATGTTGGCAAATCCGCCGGAATCCGTAGCGAAGATCTTAAAAGACGCAGAGCCGGATTCCTCCGTTGCATCCTGGGCAGTCCGCTTCGCCGCAAACCTCGAGGGCGTTATCACAGTTCTTTCCGGTATGAGCAACGTGGAGCAGATGAAGGATAACCTTTCCTACATGAAGGACTTCGCGGGACTCAGTGACAAGGAGAAAGATACTTTAAACAAGGCACAGGAAGAGTTAAAGCGCATCCCGTTAATTCCGTGTACCACATGCAACTACTGCGCGAAAGTCTGTCCGAAGGAGATCGGTATCTCCGGTTCCTTCACCGCGATGAATTACCTGACTCTCTACAAAGACAAAGGCAAGGCACAGCACCAGGAGAACTGGCTTGTTGGTGGCCACGGCAGAAAACGCGCCGATGAGTGCATTAAGTGCGGCAAGTGTGAGGCGGTATGTCCGCAGCACATTAAGATCCGCGAGAATCTTGAGACAGTTTGTGAGAAGCTGCTGAAGTAAAAAATACAGAGTGATCTTTTTGCACAGAAAATAAAATAGTGACTGAAAGTATATAACAGTCGAACGAAACATTGTATACAGGGCGCTGCCTGGAATTCAAGAAGAGAATTTCGGACAGCGTCCTTTTTTACAGCAATGCATTTGGAAGAAGCTGTCAGTGTTGCAAAAACATGTTCAGACATGAGAAACTGCGGTCAAGTAAGTCTCTGGAACCATGCGAAAAAGCTTGACTTACAATAAGATATCAACTAAAATTTAGAAACGTGTAAACATTTGTCGCGGCAGCCTGAAGTTGTGTGCGGCGCCGCAGTCACTTGAAGTTTATAAACACGAGAAAGGATTTCTATGGGAATCATTAAAGCAGTGAACCTGATCTTCGATTATATCAGGCACGATGAAGAGGAAGACAAGGATGAGATCAGCCATGCGTTAAAGGGCGTCTCTCTGGACATCAAAGAAGGAGATTTCGTAGCGATTTTAGGACACAATGGATCCGGAAAATCCACATTTGCGAAACTGATGAACGGAATCCTGCTTCCAACGGATGGAACAGTATATATTTCCAACATGAAGACGGATGATGAGGAACATCTCTGGGACGTAAGAAAGACGGCGGGAATGGTATTCCAGAACCCGGATAACCAGATCATCGGAAACGTGGTAGAGGAGGACGTTGGATTCGGCCCGGAGAACATGGGCGTTCCGACGGATGAGATCTGGGCGCGTGTCGACAAGAGCCTTGAGGCGGTCGGAATGACGGCGTACCGGCTTCAGTCCCCGAATAAGCTCTCCGGCGGTCAGAAACAGCGTGTGGCTATCGCAGGTGTTATGGCGATGAAGCCCCGTTGCATCGTTCTCGACGAACCGACAGCGATGTTAGACCCGAACGGACGCCGTGAGGTCATCAAAACGGTCCATGAACTGAACCGTCAGGAAGGAATCACGGTACTTCTGATCACACACTATATGGAAGAGGTTATCGACGCGGACCGCGTGGTCGTGATCGACGGCGGACATGTCGTTATGGACGGAACCCCGAAGGAGGTCTTTTCCAGGGTAAAGGAACTGAAAAAATACAGCCTCGATGTGCCGCAGGTAACGGAACTTGCGGATGAATTAAAGGAAGCCGGAATGGATCTTCCGTACGGAATTCTTTCAATCGAAGAGCTTGTGGACGAACTTGTTCCGCGCCTGAAGTAGTGGAGGAAAAGATGGCAATCGAAATTAAACACTTGAATCATATATACGGGCATGGAACGATCTTCGAGCAGTATGCGCTAAAGGACGTAAACATTACGATTCACGACGGAGAGTTTATCGGTCTCATCGGACATACCGGCTCCGGAAAATCAACCCTGACCCAGCACTTAAACGGACTTTTGAAGGCGACGGACGGGGATATCCTCTATAACGGCGAGAGCATTTACAAAGAAGGATATTCCATGAAAGAGCTCCGCAGCCATGTTGGCCTGGTCTTCCAGTACCCGGAACACCAGCTGTTTGAGGTGGACGTGTTCTCAGACGTCTGCTTCGGTCCGAAAAACCTCGGTCTTCCGAAGAAGGAGATCGAAAAGCGCGCGAAAGAAGCGCTCGACATGGTAGGTCTCGACGAGAGCTTCTATAAGCAGTCTCCGTTCGACCTCTCCGGCGGCCAGAAACGCCGTGTGGCAATCGCCGGAGTGCTTGCGATGAAGCCGGAGGTCCTGATCCTGGACGAGCCGACGGCCGGTCTTGATCCGAAAGGGCGCGACGATATCCTGGGATTGGTGGAAAAACTCCACAATGAGCAGGGCATGACGATCATCCTCGTCTCCCACAGTATGGAGGATGTAGCGCGCTATGTGTCTCGTCTTATTGTTATGAACCACGGCGAGAAGGTCTTTGACGGAACACCGAAGGAAGTATTCCGCCACTATAAAGAGCTGGAAGCGATCGGCCTTGCGGCACCGCAGATCACTTATGTGGTGCACAAGCTGATTGATAAAGGCATTCCGCTTAATCCGGATATCACGACGGTGGAAGAGGCGCGAGACGCGATCCTTAAGATCTGGCAGGAGAAGAACGGAAAAGATGCCGGAAGCACAGGTCATGTGAGCGCGGTCGGAACAGTTTCCGGAAACGCAGGTCATGCAAGCGCAGCAGAACCAGTCGCTGAGAATGCTGACAGCATAGAAAAGACAGCCGGGGAGGATAAGACATGTTAAGAGATATCACACTTGGACAGTACTACCCGGTGGATTCCCTGCTTCACAGGCTGGATCCGAGAACGAAATTGTTTGGAACTCTTGTATACATCGTGACCTTATTTATCGCGGACAATGTCTGGGCATACCTGGCGGCAACGATCTTTCTAGTCTCCACCATCAAGCTGTCCAAGGTCCCGGTAAAATTTATGGTCCGCGGCTTAAAATCCATCGTGTTCCTGCTCCTCATCAGCGTCAGCTTCAATCTGTTCCTGACGCCTGGTACCCCGATCTTTAAGATCGGATTCCTGCAGATGACATGGGAAGGCCTGAAATTCGCATCATTCATGGCGATCCGCCTGGTCTACCTCGTTATGGGATCCACGATCCTGACGCTCACAACGACACCGAACCAGCTGACGGACGGTCTGGAAAAAAGCCTGGGCTTCTTAAAGAAAGTCGGCGTTCCGGTCCACGAGGTGTCCATGATGATGTCCATCGCGCTCCGATTTATCCCGATCTTAATTGAGGAGACGGATAAGATCATGAAAGCGCAGATGGCGAGAGGCGCTGACTTTGAGAGCGGAAATCTGATCCAGAAGGCAAAATCTATGGTTCCGCTTCTTGTACCGCTGTTCGTATCCGCGTTCCGCCGGGCGACGGACCTTGCGATGGCCATGGAGGCGAGATGCTACCGCGGCGGCGAGGGAAGAACGAAGATGAAGCCGCTTAAGTACGCGAAGAGAGACCATATGATCTATGGGACGTATCTGGTGTATTTTGTTATAGCAATCGTATTAAAAGTTGTTTTGTAATAAAAAGATTTTGGTTAGAATAAAACCAGCATTGAAGGCTGAACCTGACTGAAGACCAGTACTGGGTGGAGGTTGACTGAAGCCTGAATCTGAATTTACAAAAAATTAGAATTGCCCGGATTTCCCGGGCAGCAGAAGGAAAACAATAGAACTATGAGACGAATCAAGCTGACGGTTGCCTACGACGGCACCGCATACAAGGGCTGGCAGCTCCAGCCCAACGGCGTTACCATAGAGGAGATGTTAAATAAGGCTCTTTCGGATCTTCTGAAAGAGCCTGTCTGCGTCATTGGGGCGAGCCGGACGGACTCTGGCGTCCATGCGAGAGGAAACGTGGCGGTTTTCGACACGGAGAGCCGGATCCCGGGAGACAAATTCTGTTACGCGGTAAACCGCGGACTCCCGGAGGACATCCGCGTGGTGGAGTCCGAGGAGGTTCCCCTGGACTGGCACCCGAGAAAGCAGAACGGTGTGAAGACATACGAGTATCAGATCTTAAACTGTAAGATCGAGATCCCGACGCGGCGTCTCTACGCCCATTTCTGCTATTACCCGTTAAACGTGGGAAAGATGAATGAGGCGGCAAAGTACCTCATCGGGGAACATGACTTCATCAGCTTCTGCGCTGCAAACCACCAGGCCGAGGAGACGGTCCGGACGATCTATGAGGCGCAGGTGACGAAGAATGCGGAAGACATCGTAACGATCCGCCTCCGCGGCAGCGGATTCCTCTACAACATGGTCCGGATCATCGCGGGAACCCTGTTAAAAGTGGGAACCGGCGAGTGGGAACCGGAGCATGTGAAAGAAGTTCTGGAAGCAAGAAACCGCAAAGAGGCAGGCCAGACCGCCCCGGCGAGAGGCCTGACGCTAGTGGGGATCGAGTACGAGAAAGAGATTCCGAAGGAGATCATCGGAAAGAACGAACACTGGGACGCCGTCCTGGACCAGAGCAGACTGGAATCCGACGGAATTTCCAGCGTTCGGATCAACTTCTCCGAACCCGAGGAACTCCCCCGCCTGATCCGCCGCATGGTCCACCAGGCCTACCGGAATGGGGCGAAGGAAGTGTTCGTCACGGTCCCGGACGGGTATGAGGTGTCGGAGACGGAGCGCTATGGGTATTATCGGCTGAATCAGCTGGAAGATGGAAAATATACAACTGTATATACTGGAAAGTAGTGGAAAGAGCGGTGTGGGCATCTAAAATTAGATGTCTATACCGTTTTTTGTTTAACAGGAAATTCCGATGGAACGTTCTGTTAAACAAAAAGGCAGATTTCTTCGGAACCGACTGTCCGGAAAATATATGGGAGCGTTTCCAAGAATACTGTCAAGAACCGGCGAAAGAGTTAGACAAGTACATAGGAAAAAGCTATAATGGAGTCAGATGGAATCATCTGGAAGAAGAACAAAATTGGAGATCGATCACCTAAAATAAAAATTCCTATGAGGGAGGAAAAATATATGTACCGTGTAGATTTAAACAGTGACCTTGGAGAAAGTTTTGGAAATTATACGATCGGAATGGACGAGGAGATCTTAAAATACGTCTCCTCCGCGAATGTGGCATGCGGCTGGCACGCAGGTGACGCGATGGTGATGGAAAAGACCGTTGCCCTGGCGAAAGAGTTCGGAACAGCTATCGGCGCGCACCCGGGATTCCCGGATCTCGTGGGATTCGGACGCCGCAATATGGCGGTGACACCGGAAGAGGCGAAAGCGTATGTCCGCTACCAGCTGGGCGCTCTCATGGCATTCTGCACCGCCCACGGCGTGAAAGTCCAGCATGTGAAACCGCACGGCGCGCTTTACAACATGGCAGCCGTTGACGAGAAGCTGGCGATCGCGATGTGCGAGGCCGTTTATGAGGTCGATAAGGATATCATCTTCATGGGACTTGCAGGTTCCAAGATGATTACGGCAGCAGAAAAAGTCGGTCTCCGCGCCGCAAGCGAGGTATTCGCTGACCGTGCCTACAACGATGACGGAACTCTCGTATCAAGAAAGCTTCCGGGCGCAGTGATCAAGGACAAAGACCTTGCGATCAAGCGCGTGATCCGCATGGTAAAAGAAGGAAAAGTTGAGTCCATCAACGGAAACGATATCGCGATCAAGGCAGATTCTATCTGTGTTCACGGGGACAACCCAAAGGTACTGGAGTTTGTGAAGAATATTCGTGAGACATTGATTGCGGAAGGCGTAGAGATCAAAAATCTGAGCATATAAGAATAAATGCTCTCCAACAGGAATGCAGAATAACGATAGAAAGTTGGAAGTAAACAAAAGAGTGAAGACTTGAAAAAGTATGAAAGTTGTTGTATGAGGTCCCGTGAAAATGACGAGGCATCATAGGACATATTTGGGAGGAGACTCACTGTGGATAAAGTAAGATATCTGGTTTCCGGCGACTGTGCGGTCACCGTGGAATTTGGAAATGAGATCAGCCCGGAGATCAACCGGAAGATCCGTGCGTTCAAGATCGCGTTAGAAAAAGAACAGATCGAAGGAATCGTTGAGACTGTGCCGACGTACCGTTCCCTTCTCGTTGTCTACAAGCCGGAAGAGATCCGCTTCTCAGCACTGACAGAAAAGTTTGAGCAGGTCCTGGAGTCCATGGGCAGCATCCAGATCCCGCCGCCAACGGTGATCGAGATCCCGGTACTCTACGGCGGAGAGATGGGACCGGACCTGGCGAACGTGGCAGAACACAACGGACTTACGGAGGAAGAAGTCATAAAGATCCATTCCTCCGAAGAGTACCTGATCTACATGCTGGGATTTATCGCTGGATTCCCGTATCTCGGCGGCATGGACAAGTGCATCGCGACTCCGCGATTAAAGAGTCCCCGCGTAAAGATCGAGGGAGGTTCTGTGGGAATCGCCGGCGAGCAGACAGGAATCTACCCGGTGGCATCCCCGGGAGGCTGGCAGCTCATCGGAAGAACTCCATTAAAGCTCTATGATTCTGAGCGGGAAAAACCAGTACTTCTGGAGTCCGGTCAATACATCAAATTCCGTCCGGTGACGGAAGAAGAGTACAAAGCCATCGAAAAACAGGTGGAGAACAATACATATCAGTATGTAGTATATGATAAGGAGGCGGAGTGATGGGCATTCAGATCATGAACGGCGGATTCCTGACAACGATTCAGGATATGGGACGTTACGGATACCAGGAAACAGGAATGTCCGTATCTGGTGTCATGGATACCAGGGCAGCGTCACTCGCCAATATTCTTGTTGGAAATGATACAAACGAGGCGGTCATCGAGATCACGATGATGGGCCCGACGATGAAATTCACGGAGGACGAGATCATCGCGGTGACAGGCGGTGACCTGGGAGCAAAGATCGATGGAAAGCCGGTGGAGCGGTACCGCACGGTATTAGTA
>CAVIYT010000170.1:0-7040 GCA_963646925.1 Paludibacteraceae bacterium | reverse complement strand
CTTATACATCGGTGGAGATCCGGATGCAGGAGAAGTTTGACAGGAAAGACGATAAGAAATATTCCCTGGAATATTACCGCAGAATGGGAATCGCCCATGAGAACCGGAACGGAAAAGATTACTACATGGTAGTTCTGGAGCGGTAGGAACGTGCTGTCCACAGAATGCGGGCGGTTAATATAAGGAGAGGAAACATGGAAGAGAAATTAAAGAAAGCGCTCCACGGGCATAAAGAGAGGAAAAAGAAACAGAACGGCGGCTTCTCCTACATGCTCGCGTCGTTTATCATCCATAAAAGAGGCTGGATCGAGACAGTTTTCGCAATCGGCTGTCTGCTGTCCCTGCTGACGATGAACTTTGTAAACGTAAACTATGACCTGACAAAATATCTTCCGGAAACAGCGGAATCCGCCATCGGACTCGATGTCATGCGTGACAAGTTCGGGTATCCGGGAACGGCGAGAGTCATGGTGAAGGACGTCTCACTGTATGAGGCGAAGCAATATAAAGATGAGATCGCCGATATCGACGGTGTGGACCAGGTCTTATGGTGCGACAGCACGGTAAACATCTACGCCGGTGAGGATTTCATCAACGAGAGCGATATTAAAGATTATTACAAAGACCGAAACGCGGTCTACGATATCACATTTGTGGAGGAGAGCGATTCCAACCGTACCTCCCAGGCCATCGATGATATTAAGGATCTCTTAGGCGATAAGGGATGCTACGTCGGCATGGCAGTCCAGAACAAATCCATGACGGAGTCCATGGCGAGCGAGATGAGCAAGATTCTCGTGGTGGCGGTCGTCATGATCTTCGCCGTGCTTTCCGTCACGACGACGGCATGGTCAGAACCGATATTATTCCTTCTGGTTATGGGCGTTGCGGTCCTGTTAAACAAAGGAACGAACATCTTTATCGGAACCGTCTCGTTCCTGACGGAAAACGTGTCGATCATCCTGCAGTTAGCCACATCCATGGACTACTCGATTTTCCTTCTTGACGCGTTCATGAACTACAGAAAGCAGGGAATGAACGAGGAGGAGGCGATCATCAACGCCGTTCAGGAGGCGATCAACTCCATCTTCGCCAGCAGCCTGACGACGGTGGTTGGTTTCTTGGCCCTTGTGACGATGCAGTTCTCCATCGGATTTGACTTAGGTCTCGTCCTGGCGAAAGGTATCGTATTCAGCTTACTGGCGGTCGTATTCTTCATGCCGGCGATGATCCTGAAGTTCGCGAAGCTCAATGAGAAGACAAAGCACCGTTCCTTCATGCCGGATTTCCACGGACTCGGAAAAGTGACCTACCAGATCCGTCCCATCGTGTTCGCGGTGATCGTCCTCGTGACACCGCTTGCCTACACGGCCCAGGGAATGAACGACTTCCTCTACGGAAACGACTCCATGGGTGCTTCGGAGGGAACCCAGGTCTATGAGGATGACCAGCAGATCACAAAGATCTTCGGACGAAGCAACATGCTGCTCGCCCTCTATCCGAACACATCGGAGGTCAATGAGCGGGCCATGGCGAAGGAGATCAAGGATCTCTCCTATGTAAAGAGCGTTACAGCTTTAGCGGATACGCTGCCGGAGGGAATCCCGGAGGAGTTTCTCCCGAAGTCCACGGTGGAACTCTTACATAAAGGCGGCTACTGCCGGATGCTGATCTACACGAGAACGAAGACGGAGAGTGCAGAGGCATTTAAGGATTCCGACGAGATCCAGACCATTGTGAAGAAATATTATCCGGATGGAAGTTATTTGGTGGGTGAGACGCCGTCCACCCAGGATATCAAATCCTTCATCGTAAAGGACTATGAGAACGTAAATGTCCTGTCCCTGGCGGGCGTATTTCTGGTCGTTATGATGAGCTTTAAGTCGGCAGTCATGCCGATCCTCGTCATCGTCCCCATCGAGGTGGCGATCTTCATCAACATGGCGATGCCGTATTTTCAGGGTGTTGAGATGGTATATATGGGTTATATCATCGTCAGCAGTATCCAGCTGGGCGCCACGGTCGATTACTCGATCCTGCTTGCGAACAACTACCTGGCAAAGAGAAAGACACTGCCGAAGAAGAAAGCCTGCGTGGAGGCCGTTGCGGCGTCCTGTTCCTCGATCTTTACTTCCGGATCCATCATCACGCTGGCCGGATATATCGTATACATGATCTCGTCCACAACAGCCATCGCGGACTTAGGACACCTGATCGGACGAGGCGGACTCTTCAGCCTTGTGCTGGTATTGACGGTACTTCCGCTGCTGCTTACATTATTTGACAACTTTATCGTCGGCGAGAAACCGGCGGCAGCTCTTGCGAAGCGTCTGCACCGCCGCGTGAAGAACCGGAGAGAGAAGAGACGTTTGGCAAAGAACGGGGACGAGACAGAAGAGAATACGGACGAAGGCGGAGATCCCTACGAGGACGATACGAATGAGGCGGCGGCCAGCAGGGAATCGGAGCCGGAGATGACAGATAGAGAAGAAGGAATGGAGGAGAACGGTGATGAGACAGAAAAATAGAAAGATCATGGCAGCGGGCATGGCGGCTGTCACGCTCTGCACCAGCCTTGTTTCCGTGCCGGCCTACGCGGCAGAGGCGTCTGTGAGCGTCGATGAAGCGATGTATGTGAACCTGGATTATTATGGTTCCGTTGATAAGGTGAATGTCGTGAAAGGAGTGAGCTTAAACGGTCTCACAAGCTTTACGGATTACGGAAATTATCTCGATGTGACGAACATGACAAACAATACAGCCCCGGAGATCAGTGACGGAAAGGTCACCTGGAATCTCCCGGCGGACACAAAGGGATATTTCTACTATAAAGGGGGAATCGATAAGGACACGGTGACACTTCCGTGGACCATGGATGTCTCCTACAAATTAAACGGCGTCCCGACGAATGCGGAGAAACTCGCCGGCGCTTCCGGACTTGTGGAGGTCCATGTGACCGCGACACCCAACGAGACGGCGAGAGACTACTATAAAAATAACCTCCTGCTCGTGGTGGCGATGCTCGTGGACATGAGCGACTGCTACAGCGTGGAGGCGGAAGGTTCCCAGACCCAGAGCCTCGGATCCCAGACCGCGATTATGTACACCGCGCTTCCGGGCGAGGAGGGCGATTACACGATCCGCATCGGAAGTGATAAGTTCGAGACTTCCGGCGTCATCATGGCGATGGTGCCGGGAACCGTGAAAGACTTAGAGCACATCGTTGACCTGAAGGACGCGAAGGACACATGGAAAGGCGCAGGAGACCAGTTATACGACAGTATGGATCAGCTGGCGGCTTCCCTGGAAAGCATGAGAAGCGGTGTCAACGAGTTAAAACAGGGCTTAAATGAGGCGGAGAACGCGAGAGGCGTCATCAGCGGTTCCAAGGATGAGATCCTGGACAGCAATGACCAGACACTGGCGTCTTTGACAGCTCTC
This sequence comes from Paludibacteraceae bacterium, assembly GCA_963646925.1. Classification (GTDB taxonomy): domain Bacteria; phylum Bacillota; class Clostridia; order Lachnospirales; family Lachnospiraceae; genus Pilosibacter. The sequence continues at coordinate 3,599 of CAVIYT010000170.1, read as the reverse complement.
TCCGAGCAGCTTGGAACCATCGTTCCGTACATCCAGACGGCGAAGGATTCCTCTGAGGTTGCCCACAACAGCATGACGGACGTTGTCAATACGCTCGGCAACATGCAGGAGCCGATCCGGAGACTTGACACGAGCTTGCGCGGGTTAAGGGACAGTTCTGAGGGCGCGTCCGGCAGCATCGGAAACGTGATCGCCTCCGTTCAGCTGATCAAAAAGCTTGACACACAGCTTCAGCAGAAAGTTCTGGAATTTATCAAAAACCTGGCGTCAGCCCAGGAATCCATGCAGGATGCCATTACAGATTACTGCAACGGTGAGGCAGGAGATGAAGATATCCAGGCACTTGCCGAGGCGGCAGCGGGAGCAGATACCTCCGCGGGTCACACAGGAATGTTAAATGCCCAGGAACTCATCGGAATCTTAAAGCAGAAGGAGAAAGCACTCCGCCAGGTGGCTTCCTCCAGCAATGCCCTGGTATCTGACACGGCGGATATGCTGGATGATGTCTCCAACACATCAAAGTATCTTGCACAGACCACAGACCAGCTCGATTATCTGATCGAGGATGTGAAGGCGTTAAAGGATTCCCTGGATGTCTATTATCCGGATCTCCAGTCAGCGCTGGATGATTCCAAGGAACTTGTAAACCGCACGACAGATGCCCTCAACAAGAGTACGAACTCCCTGACATTAGTCCAGAACACTGTCCGCGCAAGTGCTGACAGCCTCGACGCGGCGGCGAAGGATTCTATCAAGGGAAGCTTAAATCTTCTCGATAAAAGTTTGAGAGTCCTCGACAGCACCAGTTCCATGAGAAAAGCCGGCCGGACCATGAAGGACACCATGGACAACGAGTGGAACGACATGGAGGACGACAACAACTTCTTAAATATGGATCCGAACGCGGAGAAAGTCTCCTTCACCTCCGATAAGAACGCGGAGCCGAATACCCTGCAGATCATCATGAGAACAGAAGAGATCAGCGTGGATGATGACGCGGAACTTCTCGACGCGGAGACCGCGAAGGCGGACGTGAACCCGCTTGAGAGAATGTGGAACATGATCGTCCAGATGGTCAAGGCGATCGTTGAGATCTTTAAAAACAGATAAATAAAGAGTATATGACGGATTTGTGCAGGAGGATGTGCGGCAGAATTGTTCTGGGCGGATGTTTTTCTGCACAAACTGGCATATGAGGAAAGAAAGAGGAGAGCGGGAGACGCTCTTGGAAAGGAGAATGCTGAGATATGGGAAGATTCGGAAAGAAAGCAGCGGGATTTTTCCTGGCTGCGGTTTTGGCTGCGGCTGCGGCGTTTCCCGCGTTTGCGGCAGGCAAGACCGCGGTTGGAAAGATCTATCTGACTATCGACAGCACAGTCGGACTTAAAAATGACTCTGAGGATGTCACAGTGACGCCATACGGGGATAACACAGATTTCTACTATGTAGATAGCATCTATATCGAAAACAACGACGGAAACGGCTATACAGAGTCCAACCCGCCGAAGATCACGGTGACGTTGGAAGTTGCGGACGAGGACAACTATTATTTCTCCGGGACAGCCTCAAAGGATTTCCGCCTGACACTGTCTGATTCCGCAAAAAACGGATACGGAAAAGCGGAGTATGTGAAGGCGGTGAAGAAGGATGACAAAAGCACGCTGGAACTCACATTCCGCCTTACATTCGATAAAAAGACGACTGCGTCCGCCACAAGCACCGTCAAGGCACCGACAGGTGTCACCTGGTCTCCGAACACGTTCGGAATGGGAACCTGGTCGGCGGTCAGCGGGGCGAAGTATTACCAGCTGCGCCTCTTAAAGGACGGCAGCCTCACGGGGGACGAGTTTACGATTTACGGGACAAAGTATGATTTTTCCCGCCTGATGGGAACTACGGGATCCTACAGCTTTGAGGTCCGCTCTGTGAAGTCCACGAACAACACGAAGAGTTCCTGGGTCCGCTCCGGGGAGATCGGTTCCTACGCCGCTGGCGCCTGGAAACAGAGCGCCGACGGAAGATGGTGGTGGGACTACGGCGACGGCACCTGGGCGGCCGCTGAGTGGCTCTACATCAACGGAAAATGGTATTATTTCCAGGAGGACGGATATATGGCGACAGGATGGATCACCCTGTACAACAAGTCCTACTACCTGGATCCGGTGAGCGGCGCCATGTATAAGAGCGGGAGAACACCGGACGGGCTCTATGTGAATGAGAGCGGCGTTTATGTGCCGGGAATGTAAGAGTTACGGATTTAACATCACTGACGCGTAGAAGACGCCGTCCTTCCATGTAAACCTTGCATCCCCATTGTACCGCTCCGCGATCATGCGAATGGATTCCGTTCCGATTCCGTATCCGGAGTGCTTTGTGGAAAGAAGTTTATCCCCGGACCAGTTCGGGCTTCCGGAACTTGTATTGTCAGCGGTAATGGAGAGCATGGAAGCGCTGGTCTGCGCGATGTGGAGACGGACGAAAGGCTGGATCCCAGGATCTGTATCTTCGCACACGTCCACGGCATTTTCCAGCAGGTTTCCAATCAACACACAAAATTCCGTTTCCGGGATCACCGGCGGGTCAGACATCTGGATGCTGGCCTGCATGGTGATCCCGCTTTTTTCTGCTTTTTCCGCGTAGAAGGAAAGAATCGCGTTGATCGCGTAATTTTTGCAGTACATGCGGACTTCCTGGCCCGGAAACATATTTTCGTAATCGTTCAGGTAGTTCTTTAAGGAGGCGAGATCCCCGCGGTCGGCGCAGTCCTTGATGACAGCCAGGTGCTGGCGGAAGTCATGTCTCGCGCGGCGGTTATCCCGGATCCTGACGGTGAGAAGATTGTACTGGTCCGACTGGATCTCCAGAAGCTTTTCCATGGTCGCGGAAAAGGGAAGAAGCCATGCGGTCTTCCAGATCGCCGGTGCCTGGATCGCGGAGAGACTGTCGATGATCTCCGTCAGCCGTTTCATCATAAAGTGGGCGGAGAGAAGGACCATGACCAGAATGATCGTGCCGGTCTTTCAGGATCTTCTCCACATCCTCAAAGTTTACGAGGATCCCCTTGATGCAGTCAGAAAACCATGGGTATTGGAGCAGGAGAGCGGAGAAATCTTTCTGGCTCATGAGACCTCCATTCCTGCCCGTTTTTAAAATGAACAAGGACCTGGCGCTTCGCGTATTCCGTGTAGGAGATCTCGTGGACCGGAAGCTCCGCTTCGCCGTTTCCATTCCGGTGATTCCGTCCATATAGATATCCAGAAAGATCAGGTCATACTTTCCAGATGTAAATTCGCTTAAAAACGCCTCCCCGCTGGAAAAGCGGTCCATGGTCCCACAGGAAAGTTTATGCTGTTCCAAATATGTATCAATAAATCCGACAAGACGGTCAGAATCCGCCTTTCTGTCGTCAACGATCGCGATGTTCATGTTCAGCCGCTCCTTTGATGTAAACTGTTAAAGCTATTTTACCATGTTTTTGGGGAAATGTGTGGAAGAATGTGAAAAAGGTGGGGCTGGATGAGTGGGAGATATAACTTTGACGCTGTACCTCAGTTAGTTGACAGAAACTCCGAACCGTACTAAACTTGATGTATCCGCGG
>CAVIYT010000169.1:0-4015 GCA_963646925.1 Paludibacteraceae bacterium | reverse complement strand
GTATATTACATCGGCGGCTGTGGATCTTGATGATTCAAAAGGTGGAGCGGCAAAAGATGTGCAAGGGAGGAGATTTGAACTGTCATACAACATATTGACATAGTAGGAATATAGGAATATAATATTCACACAAATTCAGTCGAACTCCGGATATCAGTGCCCGGCAGTTCCAATCATTGGATATAAATGAAAAATAAAAGCACGGAAAGGATATCACATGGATCAGCTTCACAAAAAATATGAAACATTGAAACAGTATCTGGAATCTCTTGGAAGTGTCGCTGTCGCGTTCTCCAGCGGCGTGGATTCCACATTCCTGCTGAAGACAGCGAAGGACGTTCTCGGAGATAAGGTTCTTGCCGTGACAGCGGCATCCTGCTCGTTCCCGGAACGCGAACTGAACGAGGCGAAGGAATTCTGTGAGAAGAACGGAATCCGGCACATCGTCTGTCACTCCGAGGAACTGGATATTGAGGGATTTCGCCAGAATCCGAAGAATCGCTGTTATCTCTGCAAACATGAGCTGTTTGAGAAAATCCAGAAGATCGCGGATGAAAACGGACTTGTCGCGGTGGCGGAAGGTTCCAATATGGATGACAACGGCGATTACCGCCCGGGACTGATCGCGGTGAAGGAGCTTGGCGTGAAGAGCCCGCTGCGTTATGCGGAACTCTCAAAAGCGGAGATCCGCGAACTCTCAAAGGAACTCGGTCTTCCGACCTGGGATAAGCAGTCCTTTGCCTGCCTGTCTTCCAGATTTGTGTACGGGGAGACGATCAACGAGGAGAAGTTAGGCATGGTGGATAAGGCGGAGCAGCTTCTTCTGGACATGGGATTCCACCAGATCCGTGTGCGGATCCATGATAAGCTTGCGAGAATTGAGATCATGCCGGACGAGTTCCCGAAGCTTATGGAAAAGGAGAACCGGACAAAGATATACGCGTACCTGAAGGTGCTGGGATTTACATATGTGACCCTGGATCTTGGCGGATACAGAACGGGAAGCATGAACGAGACATTGGAAGAAAAGGACAAGGCAGCAGATAAATAAAGAATACCGATCATGAGATGAGGGCAGTTCCAGACGGAGCGGCCCTCATCGTTTATGATCACGCTCTTGACATCACTTCCCATACATGATATGATTATTTTAGTTACAATGTGTTACTTAAACAACAAAGGTCCGTATAGAACGGATGCCATCTGACTGAAACATGCGGAGAACGCATGGTCTGATACTGTGGGAGGAATTGGTATGGGATTAGTCCGGAAGAGAGCGGGAACTGGCGGTGAGAAAAAGGACGGAAACCTGACGGAGGGACCGATCGGAAGAGGACTTTTTTCGTTCATGATTCCGATTTTTTTAGGACAGCTTTTGCAGCAGCTCTACAATATGGCAGATGCCTGGGTCGTTGGAAATTTCGCGAGCAATGATGCCTTTGCGGCGGTGAGTCTGTCAGGAAACGTGACATTATCGGTAATCACGCTCTTTTCCGGAATTGCCATGGGCGGCGGAGTTGTGATCTCGAAATATTTCGGGGCGCAGGATGAGGAAAATCTGCGGTGCGCGGTGCACACAAACTTCCTTCTTGGAATCGTGTTCTCGGTCCTCGCGACGCTCATCGGCCTGTTTTTCGTCCCGATCCTTCTCGGATGGCTCAACACGCCGGACAGTGTGATGGCGGAGGCGAGACTGTACTTTGGAATCTATTTCGCCGGTGTCTCCACGGTCATCATGTACAACATCTGCATGAACATCATGCGGGCGGTGGGGGACAGCGTCCATCCGCTGTATTACCTGATCTTTTCCTCCGTGGTGAACATGATCCTGGATCTGATCTTTGTGGCGGGATTTAAGTGGAGTGCCGCGGGCGCCGCGGTTGCAACGGTGATCGCTCAGGGATTGAGTGTTTTGTTGTGCATGATCCGCATGGTAAAGGATGGCGGGGCAGCGACGATCCATTTTAAGGAGTTGCGCTTCGACGGTCCCATGATCCGGCAGGTCATCACCCAGGGACTTCCGACAGGTCTTCAGAACTCCGTGATCAGCGTCGGAAACCTTGTGGTCCAGTCAAATATCAATACTTTCGGTGCCTTTGCAATCTCCGGACATGGTGCTTTCGCGAAGCTTGAGGGAATCGCCTTCCTTCCGATCATGAGCATGTCCATGGCGCTCACCACCTTTGTGAGTCAGAATCTCGGAGCCGGAAAAGCGGACCGTGCAAAGAAAGGTTCTGTGCTCGGTGTAGGATTTGGAATGGCGATGGCGGAGCTCGTCGGGATCTGCCTCTTTATCTGGATCCCGATTTTACTCCGGATCTTCGTGGACGCACCGGAGGCGATCGAATTCGGAACGATCCACGGAAGAACGGTCACGCTGTTTTTCTTCCTTCTGGCGTTCTCCAACTGCGCGACCGGCGTGCTCAGGGGCGCTGGAAAATCGGTTGTCCCGATGTTCACGATGCTGATCTGCTGGTGCGGCATCCGCGTGCTCTATGTGACGATCGCGCTTCGGATCATTCCGGTATTTCGGACGATCTCCTCTGCGTATCCGTTAACATGGACGTTAAGTTCGATCATCTTTATCGTGTCCCTGCTTCGGATGGACTGGGACGCGCAGGTTACCAATATCTGATAAAGAGATGAGAATGCAGATCAGGAACGGTGCGCATTAAAAATAAATAGTCAAAGAACATAAGATTATCAATAATGCCGGATAGATTTTTTCCAATCTACCCGGCATTATTATATGGATAAATATGAAGTCTTTTCAATCAGACATTTTCCGGTCGTGTTCGTGAAATGATATTCACGAAAGCATGCTTAGATCTCTTTTCCGCGCTCATTGATCACAAGAGCCATGATTTCTAACGGCTCGTCAAACGGATTCTTGATCGCGTGGCTCTGGCCGACCTCAATGGCACAGACATCGCCCGGATGGATCTCAGTCTCGGTGTGGTCGTTGTCCTCGAAGATTCCTTTTCCTTTGAGAACATAGTACGGCTCGGTATTCTCTACATGCTGGTGGAATCCGATGCTGGCGTGAGCCGGGATGATAACGTGGGCGTACATGGACGCGTGTCCCATAAGCTCGTCCTTACTTAAGATATGACGGATCTCGATCGTTCCGTCGCCGCCGCGCAGGTTCGGAACAAAAGCTGTTTCAGTGTTTCTGACCATCGTGTGAACCTCCATGAATATTGGTAATTTTTAATTATTATACCGCACATTCAATAAAAGGACAACTTTTAGCCGAGAGTGTGGAAGAAATCCACAGTCTTATCGACTTTTTTCATCAGATGGTCGAACATCTCCGGTGTCAGGGACTGGGCACCGTCGCAGAGAGCTTTCTCCGGGTTGTTGTGGACCTCGATCATGAGTCCGTCGGCTCCGGCTGCGATAGCTGCCATGGCGAGCGGCTCCACCATGAAGCGGATTCCTGCGGCGTGGCTTGGGTCGATGATGACCGGGAGATGGGTCTTTTTCTTTAACATCGGAACCGCGGAGATATCCAGGGTATTTCTGTAGGAAGTCTCGAAGGTGCGGATTCCGCGCTCGCAGAGGATGACCTTCTCGTTTCCGCCTGCCATGATGTACTCAGCGCTCATTAAGAGTTCGTCCAGGGTGTTCGCGAGGCCGCGCTTTAAGAGGATCGGCTTGTCGATCTTTCCGAGGACTTTTAAGAGCTCGAAGTTCTGCATGTTTCTTGCGCCTACCTGGATGATATCCACGTCATCGAAGAGCGGGAGATGTTCGGCGCTCATGATCTCTGTGACGATCGGGAGACCGGTGGCTTTCTTTGCCTCTAAGAGAAGGTCTAAGCCCTGCTCATGGAGTCCCTGGAACGCGTACGGGGAAGTTCTCGGCTTGAAAGCGCCGCCGCGGAGGAATGTGGCGCCGGAGCGCTTCACGTCCTCAGCGACCTCTGTGATCTGCTCCTTTGTCTCGATGGAGCAGGGACCTGCGATGACCTGGAAGTTGCCGCCGCCGATCTTTCTGCCGCAGACTTCGATGA
>CAVIYT010000168.1:0-7651 GCA_963646925.1 Paludibacteraceae bacterium | reverse complement strand
GGCCACATCGCCTCCATGGAGTTCCATGGACTCCACATTGCGGAACTCTTCGTGGACGGTGTTCAGGTGACTCACATGAATGACTGGCTCACCGACGAGTACGATGTACAGACTCCGGAAGCGTTCACATTTACCGCCAGCGACGGATACGAGATCCACTGCTGGGTATTAAAACCTGCGGGATACGAGGAAGGAAAGTCCTATCCTGGTATCTTGAATATCCACGGCGGTCCGAGAACCGTATATTCGGATGTCTACTACCATGAGATGCAGATGTGGGCAAACCGCGGATACTTTGTATTCTTCTGCAACCCGAGAGGTTCCGACGGACGGGGAACAGATTTCGGAAACATCAACGGAATCTATGGAACTGTGGACTATCAGAACCTGATGGATTTCACGGATGAAGTCCTGAAGCGGTATCCTATGATCGACAAGGATCATCTCGGTGTCGCGGGCGGCTCCTACGGCGGCTTCATGACAAACTGGATCATCGGACACACCGGCCGGTTCCACGCGGCGGCTTCCCAGCGTTCCATCTCCAACTGGGTATCCTTTGAGCACAACTCCGATATCGGACATACCTTCATCTTAAACAACCAGGGTGCCAACACGAGAACTGACGTGGAACTCCTCTGGAAGCAGTCCCCGCTCCAGTTTGCGCCGAACTGCAAGACACCGACCCTCTTTATCCACTCCGATGAGGACTACCGCTGCTACATGGCGGAGGGACTCGCCATGTTCAGCGCCATCAAGAGAAACGGCTGCCCGTCGAAACTCTGCCTGTTCCACGGGGAGAACCATGAACTGTCCAGAGGCGGAAAGCCGGAGAACAGGATCGACCGGATGACGGAGATCATTAACTGGATGGATACCTACTTAAAGTAAAATTCTATACAGTTAAAAAGCCCGCCAGGGACTTTTCATTCAGATTCTGCATCTGTTTTGAAACTTCCCCAGCGGGCTTTTTTATTGATATATCTGTTCTTTTCGTGTCTGAGTTATGTTAACTCGACATTTTCCCTACCGCTCTTCCCTGAAATACGGAAGTCCCAGACCTGCCGGCGGCTGGTTCTCTCTCTTTCTTCTGAAGCTTGTGAGGATCAGCACGATGATCGTTACCAGGTACGGCAGCATCTTAAAGATCTCCTGCGCGCTTCTTCCGACGCCCGGAAGATAGAGGTACAGGATATAAAGTCCGCCAAAAAGGATAGACCCCCAGATGGCATTTAACGGTTTCCACAGGGAGAAGATCACGAGGGCAACAGCGAGCCATCCGCGGTCACCGAATCCGTTGTTTGTCCATGTTCCGCCGGAATACTCCATAACGAAGTACAGTCCGCCGAGACCGCTGATTCCACAGCCGATGCAGGTCGCAAGATACTTGTATAACGTAACGTTGATTCCCGCCGCGTCCGCTGTCGCCGGGTTCTCGCCCACGGCGCGGAGGTTCAGTCCTTTTCTCGTCTTTGCGAGGAAGAACGCCAGCACGCATGCCAGAATGATGCAAAGGTATGTCATGAATCCATAGGAAAACAGCACCGGTCCGATCACCGGGATCTTGCTGAGACCCGGGATCGTCTTCGCGTAAGCCGCTCCTGTGGAGGACACGGAGATCTGTCCGACACCGCCAGCCAGCGCGGAGAGGGAACCGCCGAAGAAGTTTCCGAATCCGGTACCGAAGGTCGTTAACGCAAGACCTGTCACGTTCTGGTTTGCCCGCAGGGTGATCGTTAAGATACTGTAGATCAGTCCGCCGAGGATTCCCGCGAGGAACGCACAGAGGAAGGAAATTACCAGACCCACAAATCCGTTGGGAGCCGGGTTACCGTTCTCGTAGAAGAACGCGCCCATGAGTCCCGCGATTCCACCCATGTACATAACGCCCGGGACGCCAAGGTTTAAGTTTCCGGATTTCTCCGTCACGATCTCACCGAGAGCGCCGTAGAGCATTCCGATGCCCTGGGCGATGGCTTTCTGAAGGAAAATGATGATCACGCTCATTTTGTCTGTCCTCCTTCCTCTTTCTTCTTGAACTGGATCTTATAATTTACAAAGAACTCGCTGCCGAGGATAAAGAACAGGATGATTCCCGTGATGACCTCGGAGGCATTCTCATTTAAGTTGAACTGGGAAGCGATCTGGCCTGCGCCCTGCTCCATGAAGACCAGGAAGAAGGAAATCACGACCATGGTAAATGTGTTGAATTTTGAGAGCCATGCGACGATGATGGCTGTAAAGCCTCGTCCGCCCGCTGTACTCGTGGAGATCGTGTGGCTGGAACCGCTGACGATGATGAAGCCCGCAAGTCCGCAGATCGCGCCGGAGATCGCCATGGTGCGCATGATGACCTTCTTTACATTGATTCCGACGTACTTCGCCGTGTTCTCACTCTCTCCCACGACGGAGATTTCGTAACCCTGTTTGCTGTATTTTAAGTAGCCGAACATGGCAACCGTCAGCAGAAGGGCGATCACGACGATCCAGCCGTATGTCAGTCCAGAGAGCGCCGGAAGCCAGCCGGTCTTTGTCTTGGAGTTAATGATTCCGACAGAGTTGGAACCTGCCGGGTTCTCCCAGAATACGATGCAGAATGTGATGATCTGCATGGCAACATAGTTCATCATTAATGTAAACAGGGTCTCGTTTGTGTTCCAGTGCGCCTTAAAGAACGCCGGAATCAGTCCCCAAATCATTCCTGCGACGATGCTGCCCACGATCATTAACGGGATCATCACAGCTGTTCCGAAGTGCTCGGAGCCGTAGATCATCACAGCCGCGGACACGCAGCCGCCCATGAGGACCTGTCCCTCCGCTCCGATGTTCCAGAACCGCATCTTGAACGCCGGTGTGAGGCCGATGGCCACACAGAGCAGGATCAGGGCGTCACGGATCGTCACCCAGGTACGTCTCGAAGTTCCCACCGCGCCGGAAAAGATCGCCTTGTAGACTTCCACCGGATTTAATTTTGTCAGCGCGACGATCACCACCGCACAGACAATGAGGGATAAGAGAACGCCGGTCAGCCGGATCATGAGGGCTTTCGCGAAGGGCATTCCATCCCGCTTTGAAATATGGATACTACTCATCTTTCTTCTCCTTTCCGGTCTTTGTCATAAGAAGTCCGATCTCCTCTTTCGTCGTGGTTCTCGCGTCCACGATTCCGGAGATGGAACCGCCGCAGAGAACGAGGATCCTGTCGCAGAGTTCCAGGAGAACATCCAGGTCCTCGCCGACACAGAGGACTGCGACGCCTTTCTCCTTCTGCTCGTTGAGCAGGTTGTAGATCGTGTAGGACGAGTTGATATCGAGTCCGCGGACCGGATATGCCACCATGAGGACTGTCGGGTTTGAGGAGATCTCACGGCCGACGAGGACCTTCTGGACGTTGCCGCCGGAAAGTCGTCTGACCGGAGTTGTAGTTCCAGGTGTCACAATCTCTAAGCGGTTGATCAGCTCTTCCGCAAGTTTCTTCGGGGTATTTCTATCCACGAAGAAGTTATGGCCGCTGCTGTATCCGCGGAGCATCATGTTGTCGGTGATATCCATGGAGCCGACCAGGCCCATGCCGAGACGGTCTTCCGGGACAAAGGACAGATGGATTCCGAGATTTCGGATCTCCGTGGCGTCCTTTGTGGCAAGATCGATGCCGATGCCCTCCGGCGGATAGTACATGACGGAACCTTCCGTCGTCTTTTCGAGACCTGCGATGGCCTCTAAGAGTTCTTTCTGTCCGCTTCCCGCGACGCCGGCGATACCTAAGATCTCACCGCCGTAGGCGCTGAAGGTCGCGTGGTTTAAGGTCATGACGTTCTCCGGGTTCACGCAGGTGAGATCCTGTACCAGGAGACGTCTTGTGAGGTCTTTCGGTGCGGAACGCTTGATATCCAGGTCCACCTTCTGTCCCACCATCATCTCGGTGAGGGATTCGGAGGTGGCATCCTTCGTCTCAACGGTTCCGATATATTTTCCTTTTCTTAAGATCGCCACGCGGTCGGATAAGGACAATACTTCGTGGAGTTTGTGGGTGATGATAATGATGGAGCGGCCGTCGGCTCTCATGTTTCTGAGGACCGCGAAGAGTTTTTCTGTCTCCTGCGGGGTCAGAACGGCTGTCGGCTCGTCTAAGATCAGGATGTTCGCGCCGCGGTACAGAACTTTGATGATCTCAACGGTCTGTTTCTGGGAGACGGACATCTCGTAGATCTTCTGGTTCGGGTCAAGGTCAAAGCCGTACTTGTCCACAAGACCTTTGATCTTATTCCGCACCTCATCCATCTTTAAGACTTCTTTTCCCGGGAGTCCGAGGATGATATTCTCCGCCGCTGTGAGAACGTCCACCAGTTTGAAATGCTGATGGATCATTCCGATTCCAAGGGCGAAGGAATCTTTCGGGGACGCGATGGTCACCTCTTTGCCGTTCACATAGATCTCTCCCTCATCCGGGAAATAGATACCGGACAGCATGTTCATCAGTGTCGTCTTTCCGCTTCCGTTCTCACCGAGGATCGAGAGGATCTCGCCTTTTTTGACGGTCAAACAGACCTTGTCGTTGGCCACGACGCTGCCGAACCGCTTTGTGATGTTTTTTAATTCAATTGCGTTGTCCTGTGCTGCCACGAACAGACCTCCTAATTGTTTTGTTGGTTCAGACATGCAAGCAAGCTTGCAACACTCTTCTGCCTATAAGTTTACACATATCTGAACTGTTAGCAGAAAAAGCGAAACTGTCGTATTCCAGCAGTTTCGCCTGTATTTTTTCATCAATGAGACTGGAACCGGCACCCGACGTTCTGCGATCTGCAGTGTCTCAGGTGCCGGATCTCTCATTCAGGCAGGAATTTCAGCAAATTTCCCGCCATTTCATTCAGATTAAGCCTGGCTGTCGATGCCGTCGATGATGATATCGAAGGACGGAGCGGATGCTTTCTCGGACTCATGGAAGTAACCGTCGTAGATGTAATCTTTGTACTTGTCCATGAGCTCTGCGTCGTCTTCCGCTTTCTTGCCGTTTACAGTCCATGTATCAGTAGCGAATACCTTGAGTTCGCCGCTTGCGATGGAATCCTCAACCTCTTTGACCTTCTCTGCTGTTCCTGCTGCAACCGCGTTCTCGTTTAATTCTGTGAGCTTGTCTGCGCCGTCTGCGAATCCGCGGCACCAGTCAACGTCGATCGGTGTTCCGTCAACAACGCTCTGTGCTGCGTATGTGTAGTAGATGCCCCAGTCCATGGATGCGGATGTAAGAGCCTGTGTCGGAGCTGTAGCGATCATGGAGATGTTGTATCCTACGCACGGAACACCTGCTGCCTCACATGCTGTCGGAGCGCCTGTTGTATCAGCATGCTGGGAGATCAGAACACAGCCGTCTGCGATCAAGGCCTCAGCTGCCTCTTTCTCAAGGTCGAAGCTTCCCCAGCTGTTTGTGTATGTAACTTCCATATGTGCTTCCGGGCAAACGGAACGAGCGCCGAGGAAGAAGGAGGTGAATCCGCTGATAACCTCTGCGTACGGGTAAGCGCCTACATAACCGATCTTAAGATCCATAGACGGATCTTTTTCTTTCATCTCGTTTAACTTCATTCCTGCAACTACGCCGGAAACGTAACGGGACTCGTAAATATTTGTAAAGAAGTTGTGGAAGTTGTCAAGTCCGCTGGATGCAGCCTGGTAACCGGTCGCATGGCAGAACTGAACATCCGGGAACTCTTCTGCTGCCTGCTTTACATAGTCTTCCTGACCGAAGCTGTTTGCGATGATAAGCTGGCATCCCTGATCCGCAAGATCGACAGCCGCGTCATAAGCGGTCTCGTCCTCCGGTGTATTCCACTTTACAATTAACTGATCATCCGAAAGTCCAAACTTTTCCTGGATCGCCTTTGCGCCTGCGTAATGCGCTGCGGTATAGCCCTCATTCTCATCACCGATAAAGATGAAGCCGACCTTCAAATCCGCCGGATCCACGCCCTCGCCTGCAGCCTCCGCTGCGCTTGTCTGATCCGCTGCTACCGCTGCGGTCGTATCTGCCGCTGCCGCTGTTGTCTCTGCTGTCTGGCTACTGCCTCCGCATGCTGTCATGGAAAGTACCATGGACGCTGCAAGGATGACACTTAACTGTTTCTTCATAATAATCCTCCTTGTTATAAGATTGCTTAATAAACGAATACAGTAGCATTATCGCACCTTATAATGTTTTTTTCAACTGTTTTTGACAAAATTTTTGAATTTTTATGAGATATCCTTGATTTAAATCATACATAGATTCCTGGTTTTATTATTTGATTTTTTTGTCGATTTGTTTCAGATTAGATAGATCAAAAATAATTAGATTTGTCTCTAGATTTTATGATATGTTTCGATATCGTTTTACGATTCCTGATATTCCTTCACCGCTTCTGCAAACTCAGTCTCATTCATCCCCATAATTGACGCAGCTGTTCCAATATCGATCTTATGTTCCTGCAGCAGCTTCACGATCACATCCATTTTTCCCTGTTTTTGGCCTTGTCTCCTCTCCTCATCCAGCATTTCACCAAACAACATATAATTTTCCTCCATTCCCTGATTTTGTTTTAAATCTGTGATCCGCGTCTGAAGTTTTGCAATAAGCAGGTCATTTTCCTCTTTTTCATTCCCTGCACCAGGATCACCGATCCACTTTAGAAAATGTACAAGTTCCTGCGCGACTCCCGTTTCATTTCTTCCCTTCGTGTTCAGAAATATCTTGCATGTTCCGTCTTCCAAAAGTTCTCCATCTTCCCGACATGTCTCCATAAAGGTGTACCGGTATCGCTCTCTTCCAAACGGGTTAAATGTACAGATAAAGATCACAATGCTTTGCGGCAGTCTTGCAAAATCTTCCCCCGACTTCAAAGCAGTGATATCCATCTGTCCCTGGTAATACCGGCTTCTTTTCGACAGATTTTTGCTGTCCGTTGTCTGCATCTCCACATTATAGACCGTTCCTTGTTCATCATCCGCATATACATCCAGACGAACACCTCTTTTTTCTGGATTTATAAAAAGGACATGTTCCACATGAACTCTTACTTTCCTTATCGGAATTCCCAAAATCCGCTCTAAAACTCCCCTGCAGCTTTCTGCGTCAGACATGACCGCCGCAAACATAAACGCATCTTTAAATTCAAGTTCCTGATATGTTTTTCTCATATTTCCCTTTCTTTCCAGGAACCTTCTGTATGATTTTCTTTATTATAGACCAAGTATAAACCAGTCTCAAGTTACTAAATGGTTAAAAATATAAAATTTGTATAAAAGAGCGGTCCCACTCCCTTAAACAGGAGCAGGCCGCTCTTCAGAAAAAAGTCAACGATATACTTGATATACGTATAATTAGTCCTCACGCTCCAACAAGCAGATAGTCTCGACTGTTGTTTCATTTTCCAAGGAAAGTTCTTTCACTTCCTGACCGTTCACCGGAACAGGGAATGCAAACACAATGTTCCTGATCCAGTTGCCGTCCTTCTGCTTTTCCGGGTACAGGTCACGCGTGGTAGAACTGCTTCCTTTTATTGAATTGTAGCATCGAACAGGCTCTGCAAAACCTGTCCAATACCTGGCATTGATGCAGGTAGTCCTGCTGCTCGAGTTTCTGTGTAGACATGCTCACTTCAATCCTATTCTGGGTCAA
>CAVIYT010000167.1:0-21234 GCA_963646925.1 Paludibacteraceae bacterium | reverse complement strand
AAGATTACAATAAAGTAAAAATTATGCCGGATATTCATCTCAGGGACAAACAATGAAACATAGACTAAAAATAGAGAGTATGACTGTCAGCGGTGGTCTGCACGAATAGCAGGTCTGAGGTTGACAGGATACATAAAATGTTTCTGTCCGGGAGATGATGCCATGCGGATGAGTGATTTGAGAAAGCGGGAAGTGATCAATGTCTGCGACTGCAAGCGGCTGGGCTTTGTGGGAGACCTGGACATTGATCCCTGTACAGGCAGGATCCTGGCGATCATCGTGCCGGGACCGGGCTGTGTCTGCGGATTTTTGGGCCGGGAAAAAGAATTTGTGATCCCATTTGATGATATCTGCCAGATCGGGGACGATATTATCCTGGTCCGGGTGGAGGAGAAGAAGGAAAAGCCCCCGAAACCTCCGAAACCAGGTCCTCCGCCGCCGAAGCCGCCGTTTTGCCCGTGTCCGCCGCCATGTGAGACGGGAGGTCGCTGTGACTGTCCGCCGCCTTGCAATATGGACTGCGGCTGCCCAATGCCTTGTGAACCGGAAAAAGGTGGATATGTAAAAAAGTGGCGGTAAAAAGCCTGGAAGTGAGCGTGGCTTCTGGGTCAAATGGCAGGAA
Organism: Paludibacteraceae bacterium; assembly: GCA_963646925.1. GTDB lineage: Bacteria > Bacillota > Clostridia > Lachnospirales > Lachnospiraceae > Pilosibacter. Next base: position 20,612 of record CAVIYT010000167.1, on the reverse strand, counting down.
GATGGACATGAGATAGATTCGTATCATTAGAAATTGATGAAGATAAATCTGGAAAGGAACCATACAATGAACAAACTTCACACAACACCGGCAGCGGACGGTTTCCGCATGCCGGGCGAATTTGAACCCCACAGGGGATGCATCATGATCTGGCCGAAGCGCCCGGGAAGCTGGAATTACGGAGCGAAGAAGGCGAGAGAGGCCTTTAAACGCGTGGCATGGGCCATCGCTGAGAGCGAGGAGGTTTTCATGCTGGCGGAGCCGGATGTGGAGGAGAATGCTCGTGAGATGTTAGCAGGAAATCCGGGACACGCGATCCATGTGATTCGGATGGAGTCCGACGATGCCTGGGCGAGAGATGTGGCGCCGACTTTCGTGGTGAACGGGGAAGGCGCTGTCCGCGGCATCGACTGGGAGTTCAACGCCTGGGGCGGAACCGTGGACGGACTTTACGCCCACTGGGAGAAGGACGATCTCGTGGCGGAAAAAGTCTGCGGGGAGCTTGGATATGACTGCTACGAGGCGCATCCTTTCGTACTGGAAGGCGGCTCGATCCATTCCGACGGTGAGGGAACGGTCCTCGTGACAGAGGCATGCCTGCTGAGCGTGGGAAGAAACCCGGAGCTCACAAAGGATGAGATCGGGAAAAAGCTCTGTGATTACCTCGGTGCAAAAAAGGTGATCTGGCTGGAACGTGGAATCTACAACGACGAGACGAATGAACATGTGGACAACATCTGCGCGTTCGTGCGCCCGGGCGAGGTAGTCTTGGGCTGGACCGATGACGAGAATGATCCCCAGTATGCCATGTCAAAGAGCTGCCTGGATATCCTGGAACGTGAGACGGACGCCGTGGGAAGAAAGATCAAGGTCCACAAACTTCCGATCCCGAAAAAACCGATTTGTGTGACGGAGGAGGACCTCGGCGGATACGAGTTTGAGGACGGAGAGGACACGAGAGAGGTCGGGGAGCGCCTGGCGGCAAGTTATGTAAATTTCTATATCTCAAATGGCGGGATAGTTGTGCCGCAGTTTGGGGATGAGCATGATAAGACGGCAGTGGAGATCCTCGGAAAAGTTTTCCCGGAGAGAAAGATCTGTCCGATCCCGGCCCGGGATATTCTGCTTGGAGGCGGAAATATTCACTGCGTTACGCAGCAGATTCCGCAGGGAAGATAGAGAAGATACGGAGCAGCATAATTCTGGCTGCAATCGAAAAGTTTGGATCGTAGTAGGATGATAGATATAAATTCAGGAATATTTTCAATAGAAGAAAATATAGAACTGGGATAAATATAAATCTAAAATATGACAGTGTAGTTGGAAAAAACAGAAATGCCCGACAGGAGGAAATAAAGATGCGAAAGGTAAAAGTAGCGGCGGTGCAGATGCGCTGCACGAGAGACGTGAATGAAAATATCGCGAATGCGGAAAGACTTGTGAGAAAAGCGGCGGCGGATGGCGCGCAGATCATCCTGCTCCCGGAGCTCTTTGAGCGCCAGTATTTCTGCCAGGAGCGCCAGTACGAATACTATGAATTCGCAAAACCGGTGGAGGAGAACGACGCGGTAAAGCATTTCGCGGAGGTTGCAAAGGAGCTTAACGTGGTTCTCCCAATCAGCTTCTACGAGAAGGACGGAAAGCGCCTGTTCAACACCGTAGCGATCCTTGACGCGGACGGAACGAACCTTGGAATCTACAGAAAGACCCATATCCCGGATGACCACTATTATCAGGAGAAATTCTACTTCACACCTGGAGACACCGGATTTAAGGCGTTTAAGACCCGCTACGGCACCATCGGCGTGGGCATCTGCTGGGACCAGTGGTTCCCGGAGACCGCGAGATTCATGGCGGTAAAGGGAGCGGAACTTTTATTCTACCCGACAGCCATCGGCAGCGAGCCGATCCTCTCCGTGGACAGCATGCCGCACTGGAGACGCTGCATGCAGGGGCATTCCGCGTCGAACCTGATGCCGGTGATCGCGGCAAACCGTGTGGGTCTGGAAGAGGTAACGCCATGTGAGGCAAACGGAAACCAGAAGTCCGCCCTGAAGTTCTACGGTTCCTCCTTCATTACGGACGGCGCCGGTGAAGTGATCCAGTCCATGGACCGCGACAGCGAGGGCGTGATCACCGCGGAGTTCGACCTGGACGAGCTGGAGCGCGAGAGATTCTCCTGGGGACTCTTTAGAGACAGAAGACCGGAAATGTATCACGAATAAAAATAAGAAAAGTTCAATAAAAAAGGCACATGCCATGAAACTGAATTTTCGCGGCAATGTGCCTTTTCTGGTAGCTTTGATGTATTCTAAATCATTGTCAGCAGCAGGTTTTTCAGTGAAACAACAGTAGAAATATGGCGGCAGCAGAAGTGTATTCCAATAAAGTATAACCATGGTTCATACAAATAATAGAAAACATGTATGTCAGTAATTCCTCCAATTTATTGAAAGTTGAAAGAAATTAGAGTATGATTACGATGGAAATAATTTTAGTCTTATGGAGGAAAAAGACATGGAATATAGAATCGCAACGATCTCCGGCGACGGAATCGGTCCGGAAATTGTGAGAGAGACAAAGAAAGTTTTAGATAAAGTAGGCCAGAAATATGGTCATAAATTCAACTACGAGGAGGTCCTCATGGGAGGAATCTCCATCGATACATACGGTGTGCCGCTGACATACGAGGCACTGGAGACAGCAAAGAAGAGCGACGCCGTTCTTCTCGGCGCAGTAGGCGGAAATGTCGGCAACTCCCGCTGGTACGATGTTGCTCCGAACTTAAGACCGGAGGCAGGACTCCTGACAATCCGTAAAGGATTAAACCTGTTCGCAAACATCCGCCCGGCATACCTCTACAACGACCTTGCAGGCGCGTGCCCGTTAAAGCAGGAGATCATCGGCGACGGCTTCGATATGGTAATCGTCCGCGAACTGACAGGCGGTCTCTACTTTGGTGAGCGCCACACAGAGACCGTAAACGGCGTTGAGCAGGCAACAGATACTCTCGTTTACAGCGAGAAGGAGATCCGCCGCGTAGCGATCAAGGCTTTCGAGATCGCCATGAAGAGAAAGAAGAAAGTGACAAGCGTCGATAAGGCAAACGTTCTCGATTCCTCCAGGCTCTGGAGAAAAGTCGTTGCGGAAGTCGCAAAGGACTACCCGGAAGTTACACTTGAGAACATGTTAGTCGACAACTGCGCAATGCAGCTTGTCATGAACCCGCGCCAGTTCGATGTTATCTTAACGGAGAACATGTTCGGCGATATCTTATCCGATGAGGCGAGCATGATCACAGGTTCCATCGGAATGCTGTCCTCCGCAAGCTTAAATGAGAGCAAGTTCGGTCTCTACGAGCCGAGTCACGGTTCTGCGCCGGATATCGCAGGAAAAGACATCGCGAACCCGATCGCGACAATTCTCTCCGCAGCTATGATGCTCCGCTTCTCCTTCGACCTTGACAAGGAAGCAGATGCCATCGAGGATGCTGTCAGAAAGGTTCTTGCAGAGGGCTACCGCACCGTGGATATCATGGACGAGGGCAAGAAGCAGGTTGGAACCACTGAGATGGGCAACCTGATCTGTGAGAAAATCTAATATAATAAGTACGATCATGATGGCAGAATACGTAATTTTATGTGTTCTGCCTTTTTTTGCGCCTGAGATGCACACTCGCGCGATGAGGCAATCTGTCACAAGTGCCCGCGTCCGGTGCAAGAAACACCTGAATGCGTTGAAATCAGGTAACTGTTCAGTAGGTCTGCGCACTTGCTACGCTGACCGTAAGAAAACATAGGCTGGAAGACAAAAATCCCATCAGCGAAGCTGATATGGAATGGATTTTTGCGCGTAACTATGAAGGCACTGAATGGTTACGAAATCAGTTTCTTAAAGGCACATCCGTAGAAAAATAAATAGCAGACGAAACGGAGAAGCCACATATATTGTAAAAAAAGATATCAAAAAAGAAAAAAAGTTTGCATAATTTGAGGAAAATCGAAATTTTATCATTGATTTGCCCGGGCACTTGTGCTAGGATATATGACAAATCAGCCTGATGCGGCACTTCACACTGATAGAGAAGAGACAGGATGAAGCGAAACCGGATCGAGAGACAAAAGGCTGGATTCGTGACCGCCCCTGAGAGGAGAGAGGCCACAGAGCAATCAGAGAGGGGAACAAAATTATGAGCAGAGTCTATAACTTTTCCGCAGGTCCGGCTGTGTTGCCGGAAGAAGTATTGAAAGAAGCAGCAGCCGAGATGCTGGATTACAACGGAACCGGAATGTCCGTCATGGAGATGAGCCACCGCTCAAAAGCTTTCGAGGAGATCATCGAGACAGCAGAGCAGGACATCCGTGACCTCTTAAAGATTCCGGACAACTACAAAGTCCTGTTCTTACAGGGCGGCGCTCACCAGCAGTTTGCTGCAGTCCCGTTAAACCTGTTCAAGAACCGTGTCGGCGACTATATTATCACTGGCCAGTGGGCAAAGAAGGCATGGAAGGAAGCAAAACTTTACGGAACAGCGAATGCCATCGCGTCCAGCGAAGACAAGACATTCAGCTATATTCCGGACTGCTCCGATCTTCCGATCGATGAGAATGCCGATTACGTTTATATCTGCGAAAACAATACGATTTACGGAACAAAATTCCATACACTCCCGAATACAAAGGGAAAAACACTTGTCTCTGATGTGTCATCCTGTTTCCTCTCTGAACCGATGGACGTATCAAAATACGGTGTGATCTACGGCGGTGTCCAGAAAAACATCGGACCGGCAGGCGTTGTTATCGTGATCATCCGCGAAGACCTGATCCGCGAGGATGTGCTTCCGGAGACTCCGACGATCATGCGCTACGATGTACAGGCGAAGGCAGGATCTCTCTTCAACACTCCGCCATGCTACGGAATCTATATCTGCGGCAAAGTCTTCAAATGGCTGAAGAAACAGGGCGGACTGGAAGCTATGAAGGAAAGAAATGAGAGAAAGGCAAAGATCCTCTACGATTATCTGGATCAGAGCAAACTCTTCCACGGAACTGTTCGCAAAGAGGATCGCTCCATCATGAACGTACCGTTCGTAACCGGCGATAAGGATCTCGATGCCCTGTTCGTAAAAGAGGCGGCGGCAGCAGGATTCGTAAACTTAAAAGGCCACCGCACCGTTGGCGGCATGAGAGCCAGCATCTACAACGCAATGCCGGAGGAAGGCGTTGTGAAGCTTGTAGAATTTATGAAGAAATTTGAGGCGGAGCACGCGAACGCGTAACGCTGACGGATCAGAGGAGAAACATTATGAGAAATATTTGCTGTTTAAACCAGATCTCCCACTACGGTACAGACCGCCTCACAGGAGACTATAAAATTGTAGATGATATCAAGGATGCGGAGGGAATCTTAGTCCGCAGCGCCTCCCTTCACGAGACAGAATTTCCGGAAGGACTCGAGGCTATCGCCAGAGCCGGAGCCGGAGTCAACAATATCCCGCTTGATGAGTGCGCGAAGAAAGGTATCGTCGTATTCAACACACCGGGCGCGAACAAAAATGGCGTAAAAGAGCTGGTTCTCGCAGGTCTGTTCCTGACATCCAGAGACGTTGTCGGCGGTATCGAGTGGTGCAGGGAACATGCTGGGGAAGAGGATATCGCGAAGAAGATGGAGAAGAGCAAAAAAGCCTTTGCCGGAAACGAGATCAAGGGCAAAAAGCTCGGTGTCATCGGTCTTGGCGCCATCGGCTGCGAGGTCGCAAACGCCGCGGCGGCTCTCGGAATGGAAGTTTACGGCTATGACCCGTTTATCTCCGTAAACGCGGCATGGATGCTGTCCCGCTCCGTAAAACACATCATGGATGTGAACACGATCTACAAAGAGTGCGATTACATCACAGTCCATGTTCCGCTTCTCGACTCCACAAAGGAAATGATCAACAAGGATGCCTTCGACCAGATGAAGGACGGCGTTGTGATCTTAAACTACGCGAGAGACCTGCTTGTAAATGATGATGATATGGCAGAGGCGTTAAAGAGCGGAAAGGTGAAGAAATATATCACCGATTTCCCGAACGCGAAGACTTCCGCGATGGAAGGCGTGATCGCTACACCGCATCTGGGCGCTTCCACGGAAGAGTCCGAGGACAACTGCGCGGTGATGGCTGCGGATGAGCTGAAGGATTACTTGGAGAACGGAAATATCAAGAATTCCGTGAATTATCCGGCATGCGACATGGGAATCTGCCAGGTTGCGGGACGAATCGCCCTGCTCCATGCAAACGTTCCGAACATGATCGGACAGATCACATCGATCCTGGCCGCAGAGGGAATCAACATCGCCAACATGACAAACAAGAGCCGTGACAAGTACGCTTACACGCTCCTTGACCTGGAAGATCCGGCGAAACCGGAGGCGGTTGCCCATCTGGAGAAGATCGGCGGAATGTATAAGGTCCGCGTGATCAAGGGCTAAAAAGAAGGTCGTCGAAAAAGAAAATAATACAGCTGCAGAAAAATATGACAGCTGTGGAATGCATTCAGCCATGTACGAAAAAATCGTCATGGCTGAATTGCGTTTATAGAGAATTGAGTGTAATATAGAGGCAGGATAAAATAATATGGGGAGGTAACAGACCTGGCAGTAGTGAGACCGTTTTCATGCGTGCGCCCGGCAGTGGAACATGCGGCGGAGATCGCGGCGCTTCCGTATGATGTATACAACAGGGAGGAGGCAGAGAGAGGTGGAATCCCATCCGCTTTCCTTCCTCGCCATTGACCGCCCGGAGACAGGCTTTCCGGACACGGCGGACATGTACGCGCCGGAGGTCTACGCCCACGCGAAGGACCTTTTTGAGCGGTGGGTAAAGGACGGAAACTATGTGGAAGATCCCGATGAGACATACTATCTCTATGAGCTCACCATGAACGGCCATTCCCAGACGGGAATCGTGGCATGTTCGGCGGTGGATGACTATGTAAACGGCGTGATCAAGAAGCACGAGAACACGAGAGAGGAGAAGGAACTGGATCGGATCCGCCATATCGACGTGATGGACGCCCAGTCCGGACCGATTTTTCTCGCATATCGTCCGGTAAAACGCTTAAAAGAACTGGTTGCACTTGCAAAAGAAGAGAATCCGCTTTATAATTTTATCTCAGAGGATGGAATCAGACACCGGGTATGGAAAATCGGATCCGGTGATATGATAAAAGAGATCCGGGAGGAATTTGAAAAGCTCCCGGCGACATATATCGCAGACGGTCATCACCGCGCGGCTTCCGCCGTGAAGGTTGCCTTAAAGCGCAGGGAGGAACATCCGGATACGCCGAAGGATGCCCCGTTCAACTACTTCCTTTCCGTACTGTTCTCAGAGGATGAACTGACGATCCTGCCGTATAACCGTGTGGTGCGGGATCTGAACGGATACGAGAAGGAAGAACTCTTAAAAGAAGCTTCGAAGCTCTTTGAGGTCTCCGGACCTTTAAAGGAAGCTGTGGAGCCGAAGGAACGCGGTGAGGTCGGCATGTACCTCGGCGGAACATGGTATGATTTGAAATTGAAGGTGGGAGTCCGGCCGGATGATCCGGTGAAGGGACTTGACGTATCCGTACTCCAGGAGAAATTCCTGGCTCCGGTCCTTGGAATCGGGGATCCGAGAACGGACAAGCGCATCGATTTTGTGGGCGGGATCCGCGGCGTGAAAGAACTGGAGCGCCGCTGTGAGACGGACATGAAGATCGCCTTCTCCATGTATCCGACATCCATGGAAGAGCTGTTGTCCGTTGCGGATGCGGGACTCTTGATGCCGCCGAAATCGACCTGGTTTGAACCGAAACTGCGAAGCGGAATTTTCATCCACCGGCTGTAGCCCGAAGCGCGGGCCCGCCGACAGGATTTCTGGAGACCGAAATGGGACTGCATGGCTGCGGAGCCGCCGGTATCACAGAAAACTGACATCACAGGAGAGAAAGGAATATTGTTGTGGGAAAGATTATTTTAACAGGAGACCGCCCGACAGGCCGTCTTCATGTAGGACATTATGTAGGATCTCTTAGAAGAAGAGTGGAACTTCAGAATTCCGGAGAATTCAGTGACATTTATATCATGATCGCCGACTCTCAGGCGCTCACAGACAATGCGGATAACCCGGAGAAAGTCCGCCAGAATATTCTGGAGGTCGCTCTCGATTACCTCTCCGCCGGTCTTGATCCGGAGAAATCCACGATCTTCATCCAGTCCATGGTACCGGAGCTCTACGAGATGACCGCTTATTACATGGACATCGTTACGGTTTCCAGATTACAGAGAAACCCAACCGTAAAGAGCGAGATCCAGATGAGAAACTTCGAGGCAAGCATCCCAGTGGGCTTCTTCACCTACCCGATCAGCCAGGCTGCCGATATTACAGCCTTCAAGGCAAACGTGGTTCCGGCTGGTGAGGACCAGATGCCGATGGTTGAGCAGACAAGAGAGATCGTTCACAAATTCAATACGGTATACAACACAGATACACTTGTAATGCCGGACATCCTTCTTCCGAACAACGACGCGTGCCGCCGTCTTCCGGGTATCGATGGAAAGGCAAAGATGAGTAAGTCGTTAGGAAACTGCATCTACCTTGCTGACACGGAAGAGGACGTAAAGAAGAAAGTTATGTCCATGTACACAGACCCGAACCACTTAAAGGTGAGCGATCCGGGACAGGTAGAGGGAAATACCGTCTTCACATATCTCGACGCATTCTGCAAGGACGAGTACTTCGCGGAGTTCTGGCCGGATTACAAGAACCTGGACGAGGTGAAGGAGCACTACTCCCGCGGCGGACTCGGCGATGTAAAGGTAAAGAAGTTCTTAAACCGTGTGCTTGAGGAAGAGCTTCGCCCGATCCGTGAGAGAAGAAAGAAATGGGAGCAGGACATCCCGGCTGTATATGAGATCTTAAAGAGCGGAAGCGAGAAGGCAGAGCGCGTGGCAGCGCAGACATTAAAAGAGATGCGCGCGGCTATGAAGATCAACTACTTTGACGACGCGGCGCTGATCGCGGAGCAGAGCCAGAAGTACAACGGCTGATCGGGAGTCTGATAATTGCAGATGGCAGGTTCTGCAGGTGAATGAATAGACTTAGAAAAATAGAATAGACCAGGCAGCGACATGCATATATTATACCCATGGTAATACGGGGGTGCTGATATGCGGGAACTGGTCTTGGAATTAATGGGGGAATACGGCAATCTTGCTGTGTTCCTCCTTATTTTAGTGGAAAATCTCTTTCCTCCGATCCCGTCGGAGGTGATCCTGACCTTCGGGGGCGTCATGACGGTCTGTACGGAGATGACACCGGGAGGAGTGATCCTGTTTTCGACGGCGGGATCGCTGGCGGGGGCGGTGATCCTCTACGGCGTGGGGAGATTTCTGCCGGATGAGATGTTCCGAAAGATCCTCTGCGGGCGGATCGGGCATCTGCTGCATTTTAAGCCGGAAGATGTGGATCTCGCGAAAGGGTGGTTCCGGGACCGCGGAAGGTCAGCGGTGTTCTTATGCAGGCTGGTCCCCATCGTACGCAGCCTGATCTCGATTCCTGCGGGAATCGCTGAGATGCCGGTCGTGCCGTTTCTTGCCTTTACGGCAGCGGGGAGCCTTCTGTGGAACACGGTCCTCGTCTATGCCGGGCGGATCGCGGGGGATTCCTGGGAGAAGGTGTCGGCGGCCTTTGGAATGTATTCGGATATGTTTCTCATGGTGGCTGGGATCTCCATCGCTTTCGCGGTTTTGTTCCGCGGGTGCGGGGAGAGGAGAAAGCCGTAGACGTCGTACATACAGGAGTTAACAGCCAGGATCCTATCGGGAAGCGGAGGCGGGAAGGGAGTTGCCTGAATATACAGAATAACGTAGTTGTTTGAATAAATGCATACAACGGTACAATTAACTAACAATACAAAAATAAATAAAAATTTATCTAAAAGCATATTGACAAAATGAAACTTATCGCATATAATAAAGACATCAAAAGGAAAGAGAAAAAAACAAAGAAGACGAAAAGGTTCGTACTTAAAAAAATCTAAGTAAAGGAGGTACAGTCCACCGAACACATAAGTCTCGTTCCATTTTTCAAACTTGAAAAATCCGGAACAAAGGAAAAACACAAAACCGGGTAATTAATCGAAAAAAAGATTATTTGAAATCCTTCAAGATATGACGAGAAAGTATCAAAAAGAGAAATACAATAATCGATATGAGAACGAAAAGAAAGATAAGATTTCGGAAAAAACCGGTGGAGTGAAAAAAGAAAAATTTCATATAGAAAACAAAATCTAATGAAAACGAGGTAAGATCCATTGGATAATGCAGAACATTAAAGTGGGTATCGAAACAAGAAAATTGATTCGGTACCCACTTTTTATGTGCAATTAGAGCTCAGAATTGCTGACCTGCATTTTAGATCCCTTCACAGTCAAACGGCGGCGTATATTCTTCTTTTGCGCTGCTTCTTTCCTGCATAAATCCTTCCGTGAGACCGAGGTCGATGGCTGTATCAACGACTTTGTTGTACTCGTAGGAGGTGATCCGGCGGTTGATCTCCGGATATTCGGCGCTCTTGTAGAACGGCGTGTACTGGCTCATTATGCTGATGAGGTACTGGTGTTCCGGGAGATTTTCCTTGATCCAGTGAAGAAGACGGATCGAGTCTTCTTTTGCGCCCGGAAGGACCATGTGGCGGATGATGACGCCGCGGTCCAACATTGCCGGGTTCTTTTTATTCCAGAAAAGTCCGCCGGTGAGGCGGATCATTTCTTTTATGACGGCGGAAGCTTTTTCGAAATAGTCCGGGGCAGCGGAGTATTTCTTTGCGAGACCGCTGTCCATGTATTTGAGGTCCGGGAGCCAGATATCGACGTAATCAGCGAGATCCCGGATCGTCTCGAGTTTCTCATATCCCCCGCAGTTAAAGACAACAGGAATCTGAAGCTTCGGTTTTGCGAGATCCAGGGCGCGGACGATGGACGGCGCGTATTGGGTTCCGGTCACGAGGTTGATGTTTGCGGCGCCTTTTTCCTGAAGTTCCAGAAAGATATCGGCGAGTCTGAAGACGGAGATCGTCTTTCCGTAATTTTCGTGGCTCAGCTGGAAGTTCTGGCAGAAGACGCAGCGCAGGGTGCAGCCGGAGAAAAAGACGGTGCCGCTTCCGGTGGTGCCGCTGATGCATGGCTCTTCCCACATATGTAAGGCGGCTCTGGCGGCGCGGAGTTCGTGTCCGGCGCCGCAGAAGCCGGTGGATGTTGTACGGTCGGCATGACATTCTCTTGGACAGAGAGTGCATGATTTGTAGATGGATTCGGTTAACATAACTTTAAATGCTTCTTTCGTGTTGATTTAGGATTTATAACGGTCGGAATCATCAGTTGCCTGGTCCGGGGTATCCGGCAGGTAGTGGTAGAGATCCTGGTAGTGCTCTAATTCTGCGTCAGTCTCCGGGAGTGCCGGGATCAGGCCGGTGCAGTCGGTGGCGGAGCAGGACTGGATGTCGATATCCCAGTCGGTGCTGGAGAACAGTTTTTTCGATGAGTCTTTCATGGAATCACCTCCTGAATTATAGCTTTCCCGGGGGAAAAGAACATGATACAGGAAAGTAATTCATAAAAAAACATATAGTGTGAGAATGCTGAAATTGAAACATTTCAAAACAGAAAAGTAAATGAAAAATTTAATAGTCTGTTTTGACACAAAAAAGTTTTGAAATAATCTGTTAATGGTTTACATAACAATAACTGATTTTTTGTGATGAAAGATAACGAAAAAACTCAGTTCTCACAGAAATATATACTTTCTTTTATTTGAGATAATCAGCTATGACGCTCCATGCACCCGTTAGTTTCTCCAGCGTCCAGGCCGCGTTCGCCGGACTCGTGGACGGAAGGGAGACAGCAGGCATTCCGGTCACGGATTCCTGATATTTTTTGTAGTAATTCCAGGACGTCTTCCCGTTGCAGAAGATCGCCTGGATATCGGCGGCGGACAGGATCCTGGAGAGATCGTTGGGCACGACATCCCGGATGGAGCTGTCGCTGGAACCCTCGATGGAGCAGGAGGCGATCACGTCCCAGAGGGCGATGTGATGGGAGAGGAGAAAATCCTTTTTCTCATCGATCGTGCCTGGCACCGGAACATTCAGAACGCCTGCCAGGGTCTTCCAGAACCGGTTCTGTGGGTGGTGATAGAAAAAATGGCCTTCCCTGGATTTGACAGACGGGAAAGAACCGAGGATCAGGATCCGGGAGCGGCTGTCAAAAACGGGCGGAATTGGGTGGGTGACTGTATTCATAATAGATTGCCTTTCAAGTCATACGCTGTATTATGATTCCAAGTTATAATACATGCGGAAAAAACTATGAGCAAAAGTTCACAAAAGTAAAATCTTGCGCTATTAAAAGGTGAATCATCCGCAGAAGCTGACGGAGATATGCAGCAGTACAGGCGTTGGATTCTGTGAATGATAAAATTGCTATCCATGTTGTATTGTAGCGTTTCTGAAATTTTTTGTAAACATAGAAATTTCATACTTTTTTTATTGCCTTATGGGGAAACTCAACTTATAATGATTAGGTATCACAAAATCATGGGTCAGTATACCCAAAGGTGATATATGCGCAAAAGAAGTGGAGAAAATCAATGGACAACAACAATCAGAACAGAAATGGCAGAAAGCGGCCGAGCGGACAGAATATCGGGGTTCTTGCCCTGATCCTTGTGATCACGCTGATCGCTGTGACCGTCATGAACAACATGGTCCGCAAAAACCAGACCCAGGAACTTGGGTATGAGGAGTTTGTGGAGTACTTAAAAGAGGGAGAGATCGATACGGCGAAACTTTCCGGAAACCGGATCTATTTAACGCCGAAGACTTCTTCCACGAAGCTTTCCCGCTTCATCCAGTATTATACAGTGAGAATCCCGGATTCCGATCTGGCTGAGAGGCTTTTAGATTCCAACGGAGTCCATGTGGTGGCAGAAGATACGAGCACGAGCGCGAGTATTTTAAACTTCCTGATGGGATGGGTACTCCCGTCGGCGCTTATGATCGGACTTCTCTATATGATGTACAGCCGGATGGGCGGCGGAGGAATGATGGGCGTTGGAAAGAGCAACGCCAAGGTCTACGTCCAGAAGGAGACAGGAGTTACGTTCGCGGATGTGGCGGGCGAGGATGAGGCGAAGGAATCCCTGGTGGAGATCGTCGATTTCCTGCATAACCCGCAGAAATATTCGAAGATCGGTGCAAAACTGCCGAAAGGAGCTCTCCTTGTGGGACCTCCAGGAACCGGTAAAACGCTGCTTGCGAAGGCGGTAGCCGGTGAGGCACATGTTCCGTTCTATTCCCTTTCCGGTTCTGATTTCGTGGAGATGTTCGTCGGCGTGGGTGCGTCCCGTGTCCGTGACCTCTTCAAGCAGGCACAGCAGTCCGCACCATGTATCATCTTCATCGATGAGATCGATGCAATCGGACGCAGCCGTGACAGCCGGATGGGCGGAAATGATGAGAGAGAGCAGACCTTAAACCAGTTGCTTTCCGAGATGGACGGATTTGATTCCTCCAAGGGACTTCTCGTCCTTGGCGCGACGAACCGCCCGGAGATCCTGGATCCGGCGCTTTTAAGACCGGGCCGTTTCGACAGACGTGTTATCGTTGATAAGCCGGACCTGAAAGGCCGTGTGAATATCTTAAAGGTACACTCCAAGGATGTGCGCCTGGATGAAACCGTCGATTTCGAGGAGATCGCCCTTGCGACTTCCGGCGCTGTGGGCGCGGACCTCGCGAACATGATGAACGAGGCTGCCATCAACGCGGTCAAGAACGGACGTCAGGCGGTATCCCAGAAAGACCTCTTTGAGGCGGTAGAGCTTGTCCTTGTGGGAAAAGAGAAGAAAGACCGAATTTTAAGCAAGGAAGAGCGTCGGATCGTTTCCTATCACGAGGTAGGTCACGCGCTTGTCACAGCTCTCCAGAAGGACGCTGAGCCAGTCCAGAAGATCACCATCGTTCCGCGTACCATGGGTGCGCTGGGATATGTGATGCAGGTTCCGGAAGAGGAGAAATACTTAAATACGAAGAAGGAACTCCAGGCAATGCTTGTTGTTTCTCTTGCGGGCCGCGCGGCGGAGGAACTTGTATTTGATACGGTGACGACGGGCGCTGCGAACGATATCGAGCAGGCGACAAGGATCGCGAGAGCGATGGTCACCCAGTATGGTATGTCTGAGAAGTTCGGCCTTATGGGGCTTGCGACCCAGGAGAACCAGTATCTGACAGGTCGCACCGTCTTAAACTGCGGTGACGCGACAGCTGCTGAGATTGATACGGAAGTCATGAAGATGCTGAAGGAGGCGTATGCCGAGGCGAAGCGTCTTCTCTCCGAAAACCGTGACGCGATGGATCAGATCGCGGCGTTTCTGATCGAGAAAGAGACGATCACCGGTAAGGAATTCATGAAGATCTTCCGCGAGGTGAAGGGAATCCCGGAGCCGGAGGAAGGCAAGAAGGAAGAGAAGAGCCGGATGGGCGGCGAGTTCGCGGATGACGCGGCGAGCCAGCCGGTGCAGGCTGCTGAGGCTTCAGAGAACGCAGCGGAGCAGGATCCGGGCGCGCAGGCTGAAAACGGACAGGATCCGGAAAATCAGCAGAACTAATGTGTATGAAAACGGGCAGGATGATAAAAGATGTCATCCTGTCCGTTTAATTATATGGGTATGTTAACAAATTAAAAGAAATAATTCATGAAAAAGACAAGAATATCTGGTACAATAAAAAGCGAGTGTGAAAAGGCCGGAAATGTAGAGAGAAAAAGAGAATTTTTATGAATCAGAATTGTTTTGGAAAGAGAAAATCGGTCTGCAGGCGTGCGGCCGGATTCATGGCGGCATTGATGTTGACGACGGCGGGACAGCCGCTTATGGCGTACGCATCCGAAAAGCTTCAGACGAATGATCCGTCCGCGTCGGAACAGTGGGCATTTTCCAATGACGGATCTTTCGCGGCGGAGGAGATGACGAAGTATCCGGTCTACTCGGATCCGTTTGGGCAGCCGTCGGAGAACGCGGAGCTTCTTGGAACTCTTGTTGAGGTGAAAAAGAGACAGGCGGTGTCCGGCGTGGACATCAACCTGGAACAGGCATGGGAGAAGTATGGAAACGGAAGCCATGATACTATCGTCGCGATGATCGACACAGGAATTGATTACAACCATGAAGATCTGAAGGACACCTTGTGGGTCAATACGAATGAGATTCCGGGGAACGGCATCGACGATGACGGAAACGGATATGTGGACGATGTTTACGGGTGGAATTTCTACAATAATAACAACCAGATATTCACCGGGGATGAGGACAGCCACGGAACCCACGGGGCGGGAACCATCAGTGCCGGGACGGGAAACGGGATCGGAATCTCCGGAATCGTTCCGGGAAACCGGGTGCGGGTGATGGCGTTAAAGGCCCTTGGGGGAAATGACGGCGGCGGAAGTACAGCGGCTGTCATCAAGGCGATCAAGTACGCGGAGGACAACGGCGCGGTGATCTGCAACCTGAGCCTGACATCGACGACGGATGATAAGGCGCTGTACGAGGCGATGAAGAATTCCAGCATGCTGTTTGTTGTGGCAGCGGGAAACGGAAATCCGAAGACGGGAAAAGGCGTGGATACAGATGTGATCCCGTTTTATCCGGCGGCGTATGACCTGGACAATATTATTTCGGTTGCGAATCTGAACTTTGACGGGGCACTGTCCGCAAGTTCCAACTATGGAAAGACGACGGTGGATCTGGCGGCGCCGGGAAGCTATATTCTGAGCACGACTCCGGGAAACACATATGGATATATGAGCGGAACGTCCATGGCGGCGCCGATGGTGTCTGGCGCGGCGGCGATGATCTACTCATATTTTGACGGGATCGGAGTCGCGGATGTGAAGGAGATTTTGATGTCCACGGTGACTCCGATGGAGAGTCTTAAGGATGTGACGGTGTCCGGCGGCATGCTGAATGTGGGGGCGGCGCTTTCCTATGATATCAGCAAGCTCTCGAGAAAGGGATTCCAGAACGGCGGAACGCGTCCGGCGAAGGGAACAGCACCTTATATCGAGATGCAGATGTCGAAGCGGACGAATGGGACGTATCTGACAGTCCGGGTTCTGGATATCGACGGGGATCTCGATAAGCTCTACTATGCAAAAGGAGAGCACACTGCCGAGGAGTTTGCGAACGGGACCGTGGAGGGAACGGCGTTTACGGTGAATGAGAAGGATATGGCGGCGTTCCAGATCACGGAGAAGGGAACGTATACGTTCTATGCCGCGGATAAGAATGGAAATGGAACGGTGAAGATCGCGAAGTTCGCGTCGGAGAGCGACGGGCCTGGGGCATTTCAGTAAAGCTTCGGGAAGACAAAATATCAGAGAATAGAGCCGAAAAAATGTAGGACTGTTTTGTGAAAAAATCAGAATAACGACAGTTAATTATGATAAGCAGCAGAAATCAGGTTTATGATTGGATGGGAGAAACATGGAAATTAAAAAGTTTTCATATGATTTGGGGATTATCCGCCATATCGGCATGAGTTCCCATAACCCGAAGGTCGCCGTGAAGGCGGCGGAGTCCGGCTATGTGGAGATGATCCTGTTCAGCATCAACCCGGCGTTTGATATGCTGCCGGCAAGTGAAAATATCGATACGATGTTCGCGGATGAGTTTGACGCGGGACTTAAGGGGATCGATCCGGACCGGGCGAAGTTCTATAAGGTCTGTGAGGAGAATGATGTGGGTATCACAGTCATGAAGGGATTCGCGGGCGGAAGACTTTTTGACGCGAAACGTTCCCCGTTTGGTGTCTGTCTTACCCCGGTGCAGTGCATCCACTATGCGTTGACGAGACCGGCTGTCTGTTCCATCATGTGCGGATATGACACGAAGGACCAGGTGGACGCGGCAGCGGGATATGAGACGGCTTCCGATGAGGAGAAAGATTACGCGTCCGTGATTGCGAACGCGCCGTTCCATTCCTACCGGGGTGAGTGTACATACTGCGGACACTGCAAGCCGTGTGTGGCAAACCTGGATATCGCAATGATCAACAAGTTCTATGATCTGGCGACCATGCAGCCGGAAGTTCCGGCTACGGTGCAGTCACACTATGAATTATTAGGGCATAAGGCATCTGAGTGTATTGGATGCCGCGCCTGCGAGTCCAGATGTCCATTTGGGGTTCCGATTGCGGAGCGGATGGAAAAGACTGCGAAACTGTTTGGATGTTAGATTTGAACAGAAAGGTACAAATACTTCGTGCTGAATTCGGTTATTTTCGGAAATGTAAGAACCTGTCCGGCGGACTTTAGGGCAGTTTAGGTTTGGAATTTGGCGCAGGCAGAGATGAAGAATGCTGCTGTCAATTTGACATGTTCTTCATTGAGAAATCCTCTCAGTGAATTTCCTTGTGTAAATTCTAAATCGGATATATAATAGGCAGGTCCGTTTTGGGATAATACGAAAAAAGGGAAGAATGAGAATATGTGGTTTTGGTTAGCATTGATGGCACTTCTGTGCTGGAGCGGTTCTGATCTGTTTTCTAAGATCGGCTGCTGCGGAAATGATAAGTATGCCCACTTGAAGATGGTCATCGCCGTCGGTATCGTGATGGGTGTACATGCGCTGTATACGATTTTTGTAGGAGGTACGGTGGTCACCTGGCATATCGCCCTGATTTACCTGCCGGTATCTTTGCTGTATATTTCGTCCATGACATTGGGCTATATCGGTCTGAGATACATCGAGCTTTCAATCTCCTCCCCGATCTGCAACTCCTCAGGAGCTCTCGTTGCGGTGCTCTGCTTTCTGACAGGTACCCTGGATGACGCGATCGAGGGAAGCATGCGCCTTGCGGTTATCGGAGCTGTGGCTCTCGTGTGCGTGGGCGTTATCGGTCTTGGAATTGTAGAGTCCAGAGAGGACGATGAGCTCCGCCGTGAGCGTCAGGCAGCGTCCAACTACAAGTACGCGAAGTCCTGGCTGGCACTGTTCCTTCCGGTGGCTTACTGCCTGCTTGACGCGGCTGGTACCTTCGCGGATACCATGGTGCTTGACAAGCTCGCAGGAGAGGCGGAAGCGGCTGGAATGTTCGCAACCGCGGAAGAGTGCTCTTCCTACGCTGCATCCGCGGCAAACAGCGCTTACGAGCTCACATTTCTGTTTGCGGCGTTCTGCTGTATCATCTATGTAGGTTTCATTAAGAAGCAGAAGTTCACCGTGGGCCAGGAAGGACCGAAGTATATCGGCGCTCTCTGCGAGACTGCCGGTCAGTTTGCGTATATCTTCGCGCTCTCCGATACCGCCCATGCGGCGATCTCCGCGCCGATCATCTCCGCGTACTGCGTTGCGTCTGTTGTCTGGAGCAGAATTTTCTTAAAGGAAAAGCTCTCCTGGAAGCATTATGCGATGATCGCGCTGGTTGTGATCGGTATTGTGATGCTGGGTGTGTTCGATATTTAATAAAGTGCTAAATGAAAACTGCTGTTGGCGATGGGTAAAACCTGATGCTGACAGCAGTTTTTTTATGCAATAGGAAATTTCGAGAAATTTTCTATTACGTAAAAAGGTACTAACGTGCCGGGGATGCGCACTCGCGCGAAGATGTAGATCGTCGCAGGCGGCCGCGCGAGATGCCCGAATGTGCCAAGGCACATTTCTTTTCTCTTCCCCACATGGGAAAATCGTGGTAAAATGGGGACAGCTTACGAAGGAGGAACATCATCATGTCACTTGAAAAGGCAAAAGCAGATCTGGAGAAAAAGGGATTTCTGGATCATGTGATCGAACTGAAGGAATCGACGGCTACCGTCGCGGAGGCGGCAGAGGCGCTGGGCGTGGAGCCGGGAATGATCGCGAAGACCATGTCTTTTTTGCAGGGGGAAAAGGCGGTCCTGATCCTGACGGAAGGAACGGCGAAGGTCGATAACCATAAATATAAAGATACGTTTCATATAAAGGCGAAAATGATCCCGTTTGACGAGGTGGAAGCGCTGATCGGCCATGCGCCGGGCGGTGTGTGTCCATTTGGAATCAATGCGGGGATCGATGTCTATCTGGACGAGAGCCTAAAGCAGTTTACGACGGTGTATCCGGCGGCAGGAAATGACCACAGCGCGGTGAAGCTTACGATCCCGGAACTGGAGCAGGTAGCGGGCGCGAAAGGCTGGGTGGATGTGTGCAAGGAGCCGGAAAAGTAGGAAGATAAGAACTTGCAGATTCCCACTGGTTTATTGAATGGAAGACGAAAATTCTGAGTAGGATGTGAATATGCAAAGATACAGACTACTGCGCGAAAATATTCAGGGAAAATAGGGATAATTGAAAAGGAAAAGAAAGAGTCATGGCTGATCGTTGTGATCAAAAACATGACTCTTTCTTTATATGAATGTTTGAATAACTGTGCATCGCATTCGCGTATCCCGCTTACATCGAGATCCACCCAAACGCGTTCGCCACAGAACTGATCAGAATGATCGCCGCGAAGATCGGGCAGAGGTACTGGATCATGAACTGGAAGACTGCTTTGCGGCGGAACGGATGACCGCCCTCTGTAACCTCGTTTTCGATTTTTGTGACTCCGATGACTCTCGATACGAGAAGACAGGTCGCGATGGCCGCAACCGGCATCATCACGGAGTTTGTCAGGAAATCGAAGAAATCAAGGAACTGCATTCCGATCACGGTCACACCCGCCAACGGACCATATCCGAGGCAGGACAGTGTTCCGAAGGAGATCATGATGACAGCCATAAATACCGTCGCTTTTTTCCGGCTCCAGTGCAGTTCGTCCTCAAAGGTGGAGACAGCGCTCTCTGTGAGGGCGATGGAACTTGTGACAGCCGCGAACAGCACCAGCATGAAGAACAGGATACCGACTGCGGTTCCAAAGCCCATGTTCGCGAACACTTTTGGGATCGTGATGAACATCAGCGCCGGACCAGCCTGCAGGGTATCCGGGTCACCGCCGGAAAAGGCGAAGACTGCCGGGATGATCATGAGACCAGCCATGATAGCGATGGCGGTATCAAAGATCTCGACGTTCTGGGTGGACTCCTCAATGGAAGTATCTTTTTTCATGTAGGAACCGAAGGTCACAAGAATACCCATGGCGATGGACAGGGAGTAGAACATCTGTCCCATGGCAGATACCACCGTCATCCAGGAGAAGTTGTCCATGTTCGGCACCAGGAAATACCTTACGCCCGCCATAGCTCCCGGTCTTGATACGGAGTAGATCGCAATCACCAGGGAGAGGACCACAAGGATCGGCATCATGAACTTCGATACGCGCTCGATTCCGTTGCGGACGCCTGCGTAAATGATAACGACCGTGAACAAGGTGAAGACAATGAAGCAGATCTCTGTGGAAAGTCCGTTGGAGATGAACGCGGAGAAATATTCATCCGCGGCAAGTGCCTGTCCATGTCCGAGAAGGTATTCCACCAGATATTTGATGACCCAGCCGCCGATCACGGAATAGTAGGGCACGATCAGAATCGGGATCACCGCGTTGATCCAGCCGCCGAAGGACAGCCATT
>CAVIYT010000166.1:0-12040 GCA_963646925.1 Paludibacteraceae bacterium | reverse complement strand
GTCATCGGTCAGGCAGCGGAGTTTGACTATGCGGGAACACAGGCCTGCCGTTCCTTAAACGAAGAGGGCATCGAGGTCGTTCTCTTAAACTCCAACCCGGCAACGATCATGACCGATAAGGACATTGCGGACCGGGTATATATCGAGCCGCTTACAACAGAAGTTGTTGAGCAGTTAATCAAGAAGGAAAAACCGGACAGCATTCTCCCGACTCTTGGCGGACAGGCCGGATTAAACCTCGCGATGGAACTCGAGGAAGCCGGTATCTTAAAGGCAAACAACGTGCGCCTCATCGGTACCACAGCTCTGACCATCAAAAAAGCCGAAGATCGTGAAATGTTCAAGGAGACCATGGAAAAGATCGGTGAGCCGGTCGCTCCGTCCGAGATCGTTGAGGACGTGAACACAGGTCTTGCTGTAGCGGAAAAGATCGGTTACCCGGTGGTTCTCCGTCCGGCGTACACCCTCGGCGGTTCCGGCGGCGGTATCGCTTATGATCCGGAACAGTGCGCGGAGATCCTGGAAAACGGACTCCGTTTATCCCGTGTGGGTCAGGTCCTTGTAGAGCGCTGCATCGCGGGTTGGAAAGAGATCGAGTACGAGGTAATGCGTGACGGCGCAGGAAACGTGATCACTGTCTGCAACATGGAGAACATCGACCCGGTCGGCGTCCATACCGGTGACAGTATCGTTGTGGCTCCGTCCCAGACATTAGGAGACAAAGAGTACCAGATGCTCCGTACCTCCGCATTAAAGATCATCACAGAGCTTGGAATCACCGGCGGCTGCAACGTACAGTACGCGCTTCATCCGGAGAGCTTCGAGTACTGCGTTATCGAGGTAAACCCGCGTGTAAGCCGTTCCTCCGCCCTTGCATCCAAGGCGACAGGATACCCGATCGCGAAGGTTGCCGCTAAGATCGCTCTCGGCTACACTCTTGACGAGATCAAGAACGCCGTAACAAAGAAAACATACGCAAGTTTCGAGCCGATGCTTGACTATGTGGTAGTTAAGATGCCGAGACTTCCGTTCGATAAATTCATCAGCGCGAGCCATCAGTTGGGAACCCAGATGAAGGCAACCGGCGAGGTCATGAGTATCTGCACAAACTTCGAGGGCGGCTTAATGAAAGCCATCCGTTCCCTTGAGCAGCATGTGGACTCCTTAATGTCCTACGACTACAGCGGACTCACCGATGAGCAGTTAAAAGAGAAACTTCACAACGTGGATGACCGCCGGATCTGGGTCATCGCGGAGGCACTCCGCCGCGGATTCGCTTATGAGATGATCCACGACATCACAAAGATCGATGTATGGTTCGTTGATAAACTCATGATCCTCGTCGAGATGGAGAAGGCATTAAAGAAAGCCGGAAAGAACCTGGATGCGGACCTCTTAAAGGAAGCAAAACGCATCGAGTTCCCGGATAACGTGATCGCGAGACTCACAGGCCTCACAGAGGATGAGATCAAGAAGATGCGTCATGCCCACAACATCCGTGCCGCATTCAAGATGGTAGATACCTGCGCGGCTGAGTTCGCGGCTGAGACTCCGTACTATTATTCCTGCTTTGGAAGCGAGAATGAGGCGGAGGGAGAGTCCGAGAAGAAGAAAGTTCTCGTTCTCGGTTCCGGCCCGATCCGTATCGGTCAGGGTATCGAATTCGACTTCTGTTCCGTACACAGCACATGGGCCTTCGCAAAGGAAGGTTTCGAGACCATCATCATCAACAACAACCCGGAGACTGTCAGCACAGACTTCGATATCGCTGACAAGTTGTACTTCGAGCCGTTGACACCGGAAGATGTGGAGAGCATCGTTGACATCGAGAAACCAGACGGAGCTGTGGTTCAGTTCGGCGGACAGACAGCCATCAAACTCACCGAATCCTTAATGAAGATGGGTGTTCCGATCCTCGGAACCGCTGCGGAGGACGTTGACGCCGCAGAGGATAGAGAACTCTTCGATGAGATCCTGGAGCAGTGCCAGATCCCGAGAGCAAAGGGACACACCGTATTCACAGCGGAAGAGGCGAAGAAGGCAGCAAACGAGTTAGGTTACCCGGTACTCGTCCGCCCGTCCTACGTTCTCGGCGGACAGGGAATGCAGATCGCCAT
The DNA here is from genome assembly GCA_963646925.1 of Paludibacteraceae bacterium. Lineage (GTDB taxonomy): Bacteria > Bacillota > Clostridia > Lachnospirales > Lachnospiraceae > Pilosibacter. The sequence goes on along the minus strand of CAVIYT010000166.1, from coordinate 9,923 downwards.
CTGCGACGAGGATATCGACGAGTTCATCGGTATCATCAACCGGATCGCCCAGGAGCACCCGATCCTGGTCGACAAATATATCATGGGTAAGGAGATCGAGGTCGATGCTATCTGCGACGGTACCGACATCCTGATCCCGGGTATCATGGAGCACATCGAGCGTACCGGTATCCATTCCGGCGACAGTATCTCCGTATATCCGGCAAAGAGCATCTCCGAGAACAACAAGAAGACCATCGTGGAGTACACAGAGAAACTCGCGAGAGCGCTTCATGTCAAGGGCATGATCAACATCCAGTTCATCGTTGACGGTGAGGATGTCTACATCATCGAGGTTAACCCGCGTTCCTCCAGAACCGTTCCGTATATCAGCAAGGTAACAGGGATCCCGATCGTACCGCTGGCAACACAGATCATCTGCGGCCACACGATCAAGGAACTTGGTTACACACCGGGACTCCAGAAAGAGGCGGACTACTACGCAGTGAAGATGCCGGTATTCTCCTTCGAGAAGATCCGCGGCGCTGATATCAGCCTTGGACCGGAGATGAAGTCCACAGGTGAGTGCCTCGGTATCGCGAAGACCTTCAACGAGGCCCTTTACAAGGCATTCCAGGGCGCTGGCATCAAGCTTCCGAAGTACAAGAACATGGTCATGACTGTCCGTGATTCCGATAAGGAAGAGATGCTCGACATCGCCGCAAGATTCAAGGCACAGGGCTACCGCATCTTCTGTACCGCGGGAACCGCGAAGTACTTCAACGAGCACGGCGTAAAGGTAATCCCAGTAAGAAAGATCGAGCAGGAGTCCCCGAACCTTCTTGATCTGATCCTTGGACATGAGATCGACCTCGTCATCGATATCCCGGCCCAGGGCGCTGAGAGAAGCCACGACGGCTTCGTGATCCGCCGCAACGCCATCGAGACAGGCGTTACCGTTCTCACCGCTGTCGACACAGCGAGAGCGCTTGTGACAAGTATGGAGAACCGCGCGAAAGAGCTTACGCTTGTAAATATCGCGGAGATCTAAAAAATTGAATGAATGATCGGGAGCGGACTCTTGTTTTCCAGGTTATGGGAGACGGGAGATCCGCTCCTTTTATGCCATGTCATGGGTGCTATGTATCTGGAAAAGCCGCGGACCGCAGGGATGGAAGGCGGCATATGCGCCGTGAAAATATGAATATATACATGCATAATGAATAAAACACGATAAATATGCATATAAAACAGATATTATACACTAAAAAACGCATTAAATGCATAAAAATAAAAAAACAATCAAAAAAGCTCTTTACAAAAGAATAATTATGCACTATAATGCATATCGTTATCACTTACATGAACAAAGAGGGAAAAGGAACGAGATCAGGACCGGTTCCCTGATGTAGGAATAAAAAGAGGAGAGTATCGATTATGAAGAAAAATATCGTTTTAGCAATGACAACAGCAGCAGTCATCGTAGCTCTTACAGGCTGCGGAAGCTCCACAACAGAGACAACAGCAGCAGCTACAACTGCTGAGGCAACAACCGCCGCAGAAGAGACAACAGCAGCGGAGGAGTCCAAGGAGGCTGACACCACAGAGGCAGCAGCAGAGGAAGGTTCCTTAAAGGCACTTGAAAATGTAGATCCGAACGGTCATCTCGGAAAAGTTCTCGCGGCAGGAAAGATCGTAATGGGTACATCTCCGGACTTCGCTCCGTGGGAGTTCAAGGATGTCAGCAGCGGAACAACTGAGTATGTGGGCGCTGATATCGAGCTTGCAAAATATATCGCTGAGAAACTTGGCGTAGAGCTTGAGATCAAGGCTATGGAGTTCTCCGCGATCCAGCAGGCAGTAACTTCCGGAAATATTGACATGGGTCTTGCCGGATTCGCTTACACAGACGAACGTGCCGAGGCTATGGGACTTTCCGAACGTTATAATGTGGCTTCCAGAAAGGGTCAGGGTCTTTTAGTTAAGGAAGAACTTGCTTCCCAGTATAATTCGGCAGAGTCCTTTTCCGGAAAGAAGATTGCTACCCAGAATGCGACATTACAGAACAAGCTTGCTACAGAACAGCTTCCGTCTGATGTAGAGATTCAGCTGGTGACAACTGTAACAGACGGTGTTATGATGCTGACAACGGGCAAGGTTGACGCAGTTGCTGTATCCGGTGATAATGGTGAGTCCCTTGTGAAGACATATGATGGTATCGCAATGGCAGACTTTATGTTTGATTATACAAGTGATGGCAACGTTGTAGCAGTTAAGAAGGGCGATGACGATCTCTTAAATGCGATCAATGAAGTGATTGTTGAGGTTAACGAGAAAGGTCTTTACGAGCAGTGGAAAGACGAGGCAGTTGCTCTCGCTGACAAGCTTGGTATTGAAACTCATTAATCCTGACAGCATCATTTCAAGATGAATGACAGCGAAAGCCGGAAATGGTTTTCGATTCATGCTATATAGAATGTGGATCGCGGTCTTTCCGGTAAAAAACACCGGAAAGACCTTTGGCTGTCTGTAACTTTTCAGTACCTTCATAGTTGCGTGCAAAAATCCGGTCCAGATCAGTTTCGCTGATGGGATTTTTGACTTCCGGTCTATGTTTTCTTCTGGTCAGTGCAGCCAGTGCGCAGACCTACTGAACAGTTATATCTGTTTTCAAGCTTTATCTATGAAAGGAGTTTTCCAGATGGATTTTTTTAACGTCATGTTAAAAGTCTGGATGAAGTACTGGAGTCTGTTCCTGCAGGGTCTCGGAATGACGTTGCTTATGGGTCTCCTTACCGTCCTCATCAGTACCGTGTTCGGTTCTCTGATGGCACTGATGCGCCGCAGTAACGTGGGCATCGGAAAATTTAAGCCGCTCCGGCTGGTCGCTACTGTTTATGTTGAGATTATCCGTGGTACACCGATCCTGCTGCAGTTATATTTCTTCTACTTTATGCTACCGACTTGGCTTCCGTTCTTTAACTTGAGTGAGTTTACATGTGTTATGACCGCATGCTGCGTAAACTCTACCGCGTATGTCTGTGAGATCGTCCGCGCAGGTATCCAGGCGGTCGACAATGGACAGACAGAGGCTGCCCGTTCCTTAGGTTTAAACGCGCGCCAGACTATGATCCATATCGTTCTCCCGCAGGCCGTTAAGAATATTCTTCCGGCACTCTGCAACGAGTTCGTAGCGATCGTAAAGGAGACATCTCTGGCATCCACGTTCTTTATAGGAGAACTTATGACACAGTTCAAGACCATAAATGGTCTTACATTCCGTGTACTTGAACCGTTGACCATCGTTGGTATCATTTACTTCGGTGTGACATTTATCATGTCCAAGTTAATTGCTTTACTGGAGAGGAGGATGAACGCAAGTGAGCGCTAGTGAGAAAGAACTGATTTGTGTAGAAGATCTGCATAAATCCTTCGGCAGTCTTCAGGTACTAAAAGGTGTTACCGAGCATGTCAATCAGGGCGAGGTCGTATCTGTGATCGGACCGTCCGGCGGCGGTAAGAGTACATTTTTACGCTGCTTGAACCTTCTCGAGACTCCGACATCCGGTAAAATCTATTTTGAAGGAACCGATATCACCGACAAGAACGTAGATATCAATCTTCATCGTCAGAAGATGGGAATGGTGTTCCAGCACTTTAATGTATTCAATAACCTCACGGTAGGCAGGAATGTTACGCTTGCCCCGGTTCTTCTCGGAAAGAAGACCCAAAAGGAAGCGGACGAGATGATGAGAGAGCTATTAAATCGCGTAGGCCTTTCCGATAAAGAGAACCAGTTCCCGAAGAAGCTCTCCGGCGGACAGAAACAGCGTCTCGCGATTGTGCGTGCGCTGGCGATGGAACCGGATGTTATGCTTTTCGATGAGCCGACTTCCGCCCTTGACCCGGAGATGGTAGGAGAGGTTCTTCATGTAATCAAAGACCTTGTAAAGACGGGTATGACCACCGTGATCGTTACCCATGAGATGGGATTCGCGAGAGAGGTCTCCGACCGTGTGTTCTTCATGGACGGCGGCGTACTTGCGGAGAAAGGTACTCCGGATGAGGTATTCAACCATCCGCAGAACCCGAGAACACAGGAGTTCTTGAGCAAGGTATTATACTAATTTCGAACAGCGGGAAAAGCTGTTTTGAGTTGCCGGCGTTTTAACGATCGGTGCATTCATAATATGCAGGAAAATATCCCGCTGAGATAAGAGTTTTAAAATCTTATTTTGGCGGGATTTATGATTTAAAACAAGGCGAGATTCTGCAGCACAGCCCGCGGACATACCTGCGGCTGCTGTTTTATACAGATCTTCGCTGAAAACGAGAGGAGAAAATCACATGTCAGCATCCAAACAGACAGCGTTCGCCTATATCGACGAGAAGTCCGGCGTGATCACGGATGTATCCGATAAGATCTGGGATTATGCGGAGCTTTCCTTGAGAGAGTACAAATCCGGAGAACTCTATGCGAAAGTATTAAAAGAAGAGGGATTTGCTGTAGAGCATCCGTTTGACAATATTGAGACCGCATTCCGCGCTTCCTATGGTTCCGGAAAGCCGGTGATCGGAATTTTAGCTGAGTATGATGCCCTGACAGGCCTTTCCCAGGTAGCAGGATCCGAGACGAGGCAGGAACTCGTCGCAAACGGAAACGGCCACGGCTGCGGTCACAACCTCTTAGGCGCAGGTTCCATGGCAGCTGCCTTTGCTATCAAGAAGTATCTGGAAGAAAAGGGAGAGGGAAGCGGTAAAGTGATCCTCTACGGCTGCCCTGGCGAGGAAGGTGCCGCAACGAAGGCATTTATGGCGAGAGACGGCGTGTTCGCGGAGTGCGATGCGGCTCTCACATGGCATCCGGGAAATGTAAACCAGGTTACTTCCGGTACCTGCAATACATGCATCCAGACAGAGTATAAATTCACAGGTGTTGCTTCCCACGCGGCAGGAGCTCCGGATAAAGGACGTTCTGCTCTTGATGCGGTGGAGCTTATGAACATCGGCGTGCAATTCCTGAGAGAGCATATGCCGGACAGCGCAAGGATCCATTATTCCATCACAGATGCCGGAGGAGATTCCCCGAACGTGGTACAGCCGAGAGCGCAGGTTCTCTATATGGTCCGCTCCATCTGGGTAAAGGATGCCCTGGAGCTCCAGGAGAGAGTTGACCGGATCGCCCTAGCTGCGTCCATGATGACAGATACAAAGATGGAGAAGAAGTTTATCGACGGCTGCTCCAACACAGTTCCGAATCAGGCGTTAGAGTCTCTCATGTGGGATAACTTCAACGAACTCGGAGTCTGCCATTACACAGAGGATGAGTTAAAGTACGCGAAGGCGCTCTATGATTCCGTTGAGATGAAGTCCGAGAAGCTTCCGGGCGACGCGACGGAGGACAGCAGCGACATCTACGAATATGTTGACGAGAAGTCCAAACACGGCACAACTCCGATGAATGAGTTCCTTATTCCGTATCTCTATTACGAGAAACCGAGAATGGGATCCACAGACGTGGGCGATGTGAGCTGGTGCGTTCCGACTGCCCAGATCAACACATCCACATTCCCGGCACAGGCGCCGGGCCATTCCTGGCAGAATGTATCCTGCGGACGCACATCCATCGCCCACAAGAACATGCTGCTTGCAGGAAAGGTCATCGCTGGTACTGCCATCGACCTCATCGAGAAGCCGGAAGTTTTACAGGCTGCGAAGGATGAGTTCAACAAGAAGATGAAACGCTACGGCGGCTACACCTGTCCGGTTCCGCAGGGTGCGGTTCCGGTGATTCCGGGTGAGAAGATGTAAGAAGCAGCTGATGGCAGCTTTTACAGGAAGAGAGAAATAGAACGACAGGTAGTCCGGCAGGGACAGGTCAGAAAGCGGAGCATTTCCGTTTACAGCCTGTTCTGCCGGGCTGTTTTGTTTAGGAGAAAATTGCAATGGGACTGCCTGCTAAACAAAACATTATGTGCAAGCCTTCCATGCCACGGAACAGCTGTCTTTTTGGCGGCATTTTCCTGTGAAGGCGTGTTGTAAATCGTCATATTTACTGAAATTGTTTCCGAAAAAATTTCAGAAATTTTACACACATTTCAGTAAAAAGACACGAATCGTGGTTCTAAAATGCCCTAAAATGTGATATACTATAAAAGTATATTCTTAGGACGGAGAACAAGTGTACGCCCGCGGGAATGACGGGCTGCGAGCCGGAAAAGGAGGCGGTCAGGCATGAATATCAGGGAAACGATGGAACAGTGGGAACGCCAGAACCTAAGCCCCTACGCGTCGCTGAGCAGTGAGACGTTAGGGCGTGACCGGGAGGAACCGCTCTGCGATATCCGCCCTGCTTATCAGCGCGACCGTGACCGGATCCTGCACAGCAAGTCGTTCCGGCGTCTGAAGGACAAGACCCAGGTCTTTCTCGCCCCGGAAGGTGACCACTACCGGACGAGACTGACCCACACGCTGGAGGTATCCCAGATCGCGAGGACTATCGCCAGGGCACTCCGGATGAACGAGTCCCTGACGGAGGCGATCGCCTTGGGGCATGACCTCGGCCACACGCCTTTCGGACATGCCGGGGAGTACATATTGAACGAGATCTGCGAGGACGGGTTTGCCCATTATAAGCAGAGTGTCCGTGTGGTGGAAGTCCTGGAGAAAAAGGGTCAGGGGTTAAATCTCACAAAGGAAGTCCGGGACGGAATGTTAAACCACAGGACATCGGGAAATCCGGCGACACTGGAGGGAAAGATCGTCCGTTTCTCCGATAAAATTGCGTATATTAACCATGATATCGATGACGCGATCCGCGGAAAGATCATCACCGAGCGGGATATCCCAAGAGAATACGCAGATATCCTCGGCGATACCGTAAAGGACCGCCTGAATATCATGATCCACGATATTATCAGCAACAGTATGGACAAGCCGTCGATCTTCATGTCCCCGGACGTGGAGCGGGCCATGCGGGGCCTGAGGGAATGGATGTTTGAAAACGTGTACCGCAATCCTGCCGCGAAAGGTGAGGAGGGAAGAGCCCAGCAGCTGATCGTGACGCTTTATGAGTACTATATGAAGCATGTGGACGAGCTGCCGGAAGAGTACCTGGCGATGATGGAGCTTCGCGGGGAGAAGAAGGAGCGGGTCGTCTGCGACTATATTGCCGGGATGAGTGATGGTTACGCCATCGACCGGTTTGAGGAATTATTTGTGCCGAAGGGCTGGAATGTCTGATCGGCAGAACTGCGGTTTTTCTTACGGTCAGCGCAGAAAAGGCGCAGACCAGCTGAAAAGTAACGGAAAATACATATCGCGGGAGGGATGAAGCGTGTATTACCCGGAAGAAGTGATCGAGGAAGTACGAACAAGAAACGACATTGTGGACATCGTGTCCCAGTATGTGAATTTAAAGAAAAAGGGCGCAAACTATTTCGGACTGTGCCCGTTTCATAACGAGAAATCCCCGTCCTTTTCCGTTTCACCGGGAAAGCAGATGTATTACTGCTTCGGCTGCGGAGCGGGCGGAAATGTCATCACCTTTGTGATGGAGTATGAAAATTATACGTTTGTGGAGGCTGTGAAGATGCTGGCGGACCGGGCGGGGATCGCCCTGCCGGAGGTGGAGTATTCGAAGGAGGCGAGAGCCCAAGCGGATCTGAAGAACACGCTTCTTGAGATCAACCGTCTCGCGGCAAACTTCTTCTACTACCAGTTAAAGCAGCCCACCGGAAAGATCGGATACGACTATTTTAAGGAAAAACGCCGCCTGACAGACGATACGATCCGCCATTTCGGTCTCGGATATTCCAGCAAAGTGCCGGATGACCTGTACCGGTATATGCGGTCAAAGGGATACAATGATGAGATCTTAAAGGAGACAGGACTCTTCTTTATCGATGAGCGGGGGGCCAGGGACAAGTTCTGGAACCGTGTCATGTTCCCGATCTTAGATGTCAACAATCGCGTTATCGGCTTCGGCGGACGTGTGATGGGGGACGGAGAGCCGAAATACTTAAACTCCCCGGAGACGAAGATTTTCGATAAGAGCCGGAACCTCTATGGACTGAATTTCGCGAGAACGTCCAGGGCGAAATATATGCTGGTCTGCGAGGGCTATGTGGACGTGATCGCCATGCACCAGGCGGGATTTACGAATGCCGTGGCGTCCTTAGGAACCGCGTTTACGTCCCAGCACGCGATACTTTTGAAGCGCTATACGGACCAGGTGATCCTGACCTACGACAGCGACGGGGCTGGTGTGAAGGCGGCGCTCAGAGCGATCCCGATCTTAAAAGAGGTGGGAATGTCCATCAAGGTCTTAAATATGAAGCCATATAAGGACCCGGATGAGTTTATCAAGAATCTCGGGAAAGAGGAGTTCCAGAAGCGGATCGACAACGCCATCGGAAGCTTCATGTTCGAGATTTCCGTGATCCGCAGCCAGTACAATATGCAGGATCCGGAATCGAAGACTGGATTTTATAACGCCATCGCGAAGAAGCTTTTGGAGTTTCCGGAAAAGCTGGAGCGTGATAATTATACCGAGGCTGTCGCAAGGGAGTATATGATCCCGGAGACAGACCTTAAAAATCTTGTAAATTCCATGGGCGGACTCATCGGCGTGACCACGAGGGAGCGGGAGTACGATAAGGAGCGGACCCGCCAGAAGAAGGAGAAGGAGGACGGGATCCGGAAGTCCCAGAGACTTCTTCTCACATGGCTGATCGAGCGCCCGGAGCTTTTTGAGAAGATCCGCGGCATCATCACGCCGGATGATTTTGACGATGAGCTCTACAAAGAGGCGGCGTCCATGGTCTTTGATGAGTATGAAAAAACAGGAAGCGTGAACCCTGCACAGATCCTGAATCATTTCATCGAGGGCGAGGAACAATACAGGGAAGTAGCCGCCCTGTTCCATGCGAGTCTCAGCGAGTCGTTAAACAATGAGGAACAGAGGAGAGCGCTTTCCGAGACGGTCAAAAAGATCAAGAAACACAGTCTGGAGGTAAAGGGGAAAACAGCAGATATCAGAGAGTTGCAGGAGATCATCAGGCAGCAGTCAGCGCTGGCTGCCCTGAATATCACACTTGACTAAGAAAAGCGGAGCCTGGAAGGCAGACGCAAGGAACGTCAGGTGCCGGGAAGGATGGAATTATGGAGGAAAAGACACTTACATTTGAAGAGAAGTTATCAAAACTTCTGGAACTCGCGAAAAGTAAGAAGAACGTCCTGGAAGAAAAGGAAGTTCTGGCTGCCTTTGCGGGGGAAGAACTGACACCCGAGAAGCTGGACCGCATGTATGACTTCCTGGATAAAAAGCACGTCGATGTCTTAAAGATGTCGAACGATGACGATATGGACCCGGATCTGTTTTCTGAGGATGAGGACGTGGATCCGGAGGATGATATTGATGTTGAACATATCGATCTCTCCGTGCCGGAGGGGATCGGTGTGGATGATCCGGTCCGGATGTATCTGAAAGAGATCGGAAAAGTGCCGTTACTTTCCCCGGACGAGGAGATCGAGCTGGCGAAAAAGATCGAGCTCGGGGACGAGGAGGCGAAGAAGAAGCTCGTCGAGTCGAACCTGCGCCTTGTTGTGAGTATTGCGAAGCGGTATGCCGGACGCGGCATGCAGTTACTTGACCTGATCCAGGAGGGAAACCTGGGGCTTATCAAGGCTGTGGAGAAGTTTGATTACCGGAAAGGTTATAAATTCAGCACCTACGCGACCTGGTGGATCCGCCAGGCCATCACCCGCGCCATCGCGGATCAGGCGAGAACGATCCGGATCCCGGTGCACATGGTGGAGACCATCAACCGGCTTGTTCGGACCCAGAGACAGTTAGTGCAAAAGATTGGACGTGAGGCGACACCGGAGGAACTCGCGAAGGAACTTGAGATGCCGGTGGACCGTGTCCGCGAGATCATGAAGAT
>CAVIYT010000165.1:0-8883 GCA_963646925.1 Paludibacteraceae bacterium | reverse complement strand
CATATACACAGCCCATAATTCAGATTACGCGTTTCGCCTACAGGCTTCCAAAACATCGCACTCCCCGAATTTTTCGCCCGTTGTATGCGCAAATAAAGCATTTAAATCTTCTGATCTTTTTTCCTATTATAAGTCATATTTTGTATACACGCAACACCAACAAAACTTGCCATAGCTATAGAAATTACTGCTGATAGCTTTTTCGGACACATGATGGTACAGGAATCGATCTGTCTGCTCTTACACTCTCTTATAATCCGGTGCCACCGCGCATCCGATTCCCATTCCGCCCGGTCCGATATGGCAGGATACACCGAGGGACAGGTTATCGTAGAGGATCGGCACTCCCGGAAACGCTTCCTTGATCTCTTCGACCCATGCCTCGTTCTCCTCGTCCGTTCCGCTGGAGGACGCCAGAAGGTGCAGCGCTCCGTCATTTAAGGCATCCTGGAAGTTATCCCGGATCTCCGCCTGCATGGCCTCGATGGCCGCCTTTTTCGCTTTTACGATTCCATGGCACTTCTTAAAGGAGTCGAGTTTTCCTGTCTGCAGTTTCAGGATCGGCTTGATATTAAACACGGATCCCAACGCCGCTGCCGCCGGTGTCACTCTTCCGCCTTTCTTTAAGAACTCCAGCGTCTGGAGCGCGATGTAGATCATCATCCGGTCCCCAGCCTTTTCAAGAAGATCCCTGATCTGTTCCGCCTCATATCCCTTCGCGATCATATCCAGGGTGTCTAAGATCATCTGGTGGAGCGGTGCCGCAACCTGTCCGTCATCAACGACAAGGACACGTCCCTCATACTTCTCATCCTGTGAAAGCATCATCGCCGTCTGGTAAGAACCGCTGAGTCCGCTGCTGATGGGCATGTAAAGGATCTTCTCAAACTGCTCCAACGCCTGATCCCAGATCTCCATGACTGCGGTCGGGGACGGCTGGGATGTTGTGATATCCGCCCCGGAGGTCAGCTTCTCAAAAAACATTTCCCGGGACAGGGTCACGCTCTCATAGTAGCACTCCCCATCGATATAAAACGGCATCGGCAGCACAAAGATTCCAAGTTTTTTCGCCTCTTCCTGGCTGATGCTGCTGTGACTGTCTGTTACGATTCCAATCTTCTTCATATATGTATTTCCTCTTTCATTCTCTGGTCCGATGCAGCCGGATCCATCTAAAACATGATTGTTTTTGATTTAAAATATTTTGAACATCTAAATATCGTAACATTTCCGTTCTTTCCAGTCAATAGGGTGGACGCAAAAAATGACAGATTGTCACTTTTGTAAATAAAAAACTTTCCAGCAGCGAAAAGTTTCATCAAATTACTCGCAAATACAGAAAAAGCGCTGTGTCACAGCCCATTTTCCGTGACACAGCGTCTAAAAATTTTTTCGTTATTTGTAGTTTACGATCTTTCCGAAGTCAGCCTTCAGGGATGCGCCGCCTACAAGTCCGCCGTCGATATCCGGCTGTGCGAAGAGCTCTGCTGCGTTTCCTGCGTTTACAGATCCGCCGTACTGGATGCGGATCGCTTCCTTTGTTGCCTCGTCGTAGATCTCGCCGATGCATGCGCGGATCGCGCCGCAAACTTCCTCAGCCTGCTCTGTGGTAGCTGTCTTTCCGGTTCCGATGGCCCAGATCGGCTCGTAAGCGATCACAGCAGTCTTTGCCTGGTCTGCTGTCACGTTCTGGAACGCGATCTTCACCTGTTTGCGGATCCAGTCAAGAGTGATGCCCTGTTCTCTCTGGGTGAGAGTCTCGCCGCAGCAGATGATCGGGGTCAGGCCATGTTCGAATGCCTTTAGGACTTTCTTGTTGACGGTCTCATCTGTCTCCGCGAAGTACTCTCTTCTCTCGGAATGTCCGATGATCACATATTTCACGCCGGCATCTGTCAGCATATTCGGGGAGATCTCGCCTGTGTACGCGCCCTTCTCCTCGAAGTACATATTCTCAGCACCGACCTCGATGTTTGTTCCCTCGCATGCCTTTACGACAGGAATGATATCGATAGCCGGAACACAGAATACAACGTCCGCTTCTTCCGTCTTAACGAGCGGCTTTAATGTCTCAACGAGAGCCACTGCCTCGGACGGAGTCATGTTCATTTTCCAGTTTCCAGCGATAATTTTCTTTCTTGCCATGGTTATCTACCCCCATATATATACCAATATTTATCTTCAAGATCCATATTCTTGGATTCTCTCTGAACGATAACATTCGAAAACTGCATCTTCAGTTTTCCATACTATGACAAAATCCGGGACGGGATCACCGCCCCGGATCTGGAATCTCGGACATTATATGCGCCGTGTCTCTTCTTGTTTTCATTTACATGAAAACAAGAAGCCGGGTGGCGTCCCCCCCCTATGCCAGATTGTTCTTAAAAAGGCATATGCAAGCAAGCTTGCAACACCTTTCTAAGAGCAATCCAGCGCACGGCTGACTGGTTTCATTCATTATTTATCATCAGCCGCCGCAACGCCCGGAAGCTCTTTTCCTTCCAGGAACTCTAAGGATGCGCCGCCGCCCGTAGAGATGTGGCTCATCTTGTCGCCGAAGCCGAGCTGGTTGACAGCTGCTGCGGAATCGCCGCCGCCGATGATGGTTGTCGCGTCTGTCTCAGCGAGAGCTTTCGCAACTGCGATGGTACCTGCTGCGAGAGTCGGGTTCTCGAATACGCCCATCGGTCCGTTCCATACAACGGTCTTCGCGCTCTTAACTGCGTCTGTGTAAAGCTTGCATGTCTCCGGTCCGATATCAACGCCCTCTTTGTCAGCCGGAATCGCGTCTACGGAAACGTACTCGACCTCAACCGGTGCGTCGATCGGGTTCGGGAACTCCGCAACGACGGTTGTGTCAACCGGAAGAAGAAGCTTCTTGCCAAGCTTTTCTGCCTTCTCCATCATCTCTTTGCAGTAATCGATCTTTGTATCGTCAACTAAGGACTTACCGATCTCCTTGCCCTGTGCCTTTAAGAAGGTGTAAGCCATACCGCCGCCGATAATCAGGGTATCGCACTTCTCAAGCAGGTTGGAGATAACATTTAACTTATCAGCAACTTTCGCGCCGCCGAGGATCGCTACGAACGGGCGAACCGGATTCTCAACTGCGTTTCCAAGGAACGCGATCTCTTTCTCCATCAGGTATCCGACAACGTTGGAGCCGCCCTTTGCGGAGATGAACTTTGTAACACCAGCTACGGAAGCGTGTGCTCTGTGGGAAGAACCGAAAGCGTCGCATACATAGTCGTCTGCGAGATCAGCAAGCTCTTTGCTGAACTCTTCGCCGTTCTTTGTCTCCTCGGAGCCGCGGAAACGTGTATTCTGAAGAAGAACGACATCTCCCTCTTTCATCTCGTTCACTGCCTTTGTTGCAGCCTCGCCTGTTACGTTGTAATCGGAAACGAAGACAACTTCCTTGCCGAGCTTTGCGGAAAGGCTCTTTGCAACCGGCGCAAGGGATTCTCCCTCGTTCGGGCCATTTTTAACTTTTCCAAGATGGGAGCAGAGAATTACTTTGCCGCCGTCGTTGATCAGCTTCTGGATCGTCGGGAGAGCCGCGTTGATACGTGTCTCATCTGTGATCTCGCCGTTCTTTAACGGTACGTTGAAATCGCAGCGGACCAGAACTCTTTTCCCTTTTACGTTGATATCATCAACTGTTTTCTTATTTAAAGACATGTCAAAATTCCTCCTTGATATTTTCTGACAGGCAAACGACCTGTCTCATAGCGCAGCAGCCGCCATCGCCCCGTGCAGGCACGGACTCCGGCTCGCTGCCCGCAAAAAAAGGGCCCGGTCCATTAGAAGACCGGACCCCCTAGTGAGTCTATTTTGTCAAACTAACCGTTAACCGATTAAGCGTTTAACAGTTTTCCGAAGTGCTTGATTGTACGAACCATCTGGCTTGTGTAGGAGTTCTCGTTGTCGTACCAGGATACAACCTGAACCTCAGATGTGTTCTCGTCGATCGGGAGAACCATTGTCTGTGTTGCATCGAAGAGAGAACCATATCTCATACCAACGATATCGCTGGAAACGATCTCATCTGTGTTGTAGCCGAAGGACTCGTTGGAAGCTGCCTTCATTGCTGCGTTGATGGATTCCTTAGTCGGCTGGCCTTTAACAACAGCTGTTAAGATTGTTGTGGAACCTGTCGGTGTAGGAACACGCTGAGCGGAACCGATGAGCTTGCCGTTTAATTCTGGAATTACAAGACCGATTGCTTTTGCAGCACCAGTGCTGTTCGGAACGATGTTGATAGCAGCTGCACGGCTTCTTCTCTTGTCGCCCTTTCTCTGCGGTCCGTCAAGTGTCATCTGGTCGCCTGTGTAAGCGTGAATTGTGCACATGATACCGGACTGGATCGGGTAAGCGTCGTTTAATGCCTTTGCCATCGGAGCAAGGCAGTTTGTTGTACAGGAAGCAGCGGAGATGATGTGGTCATCTTTGCTTAATGTCTCGTGGTTTACATTATAAACGATTGTCGGAAGATCGTTTCCTGCCGGAGCGGAAATGATAACGTGCTTAGCACCAGCGTCGATATGAGCCTGTGCTTTTGTTTTGGATGTGTAGAAGCCTGTGCACTCGAGTACTACGTCTACACCGATCTCGCCCCACGGAAGCTCTGCTGCGTTTGCTTTCGCGTAGATCTTGATCTCTTTGCCATCAACTGTGATGGAGTCTTCACCGTAAGATACCGTATCTGCAAGAGCGTATCTTCCCTGTGTGGAGTCATATTTTAAAAGGTGTGCAAGCATCTCCGGAGAGGTTAAGTCGTTGATTGCAACGATCTCGAATCCCTCTGCGCCAAACATCTGTCTGAATGCAAGACGGCCAATACGGCCAAAACCATTAATCGCAACTTTAACTGCCATTTTTCTTTTCCTCCTAGAAAATGTTGTGTGGTCGTTTCATAACCATTCAGCAGGTCCGCATGTTATACAGACCGTAAAAGAATCTCTGAAACGCCAAACAGTTATGATTGTTAAATATTAATCAACCTTGGTTTTATTGTACCTAATTCTGCCGGAAATAGCAAGTCCTTTTTACAAACTTTTCCCAATAAGAACCGGACATTTTCCACATTTTTCGGCAAAAGTCCGGAATCCCTTGTTTTTTCGTCATCTTTGCTCTTGCAAGTCCCTCTTTTTTTCTTTATACTAAGGCATAAACATTCATACCTCATATTCCATTATGGAGGACGCGTTTCATGATGCAGAAATTCCGAAAATTATCTCTGGAGAGTCAGCTGTTTTTGAGCTTTATGGCAGTGTCCGTCTGCCTGCTGCTTCTCTCCTTAAGTATAACCCTTTCTTCGACGATTACTCGCCAGAGACAGGAAATCGATAAAAATATCAGTTCTCTCGCCGCCTACGTCGCTTCCATGGACAGCGTCGTATCCATGCTGGAAAACGGTTATCCCGACGGGTCCACCAATGAGGAGCTGGATTCCCTGTCCGAAACCTTTTCTGATCTGAATGTCATCGCCATTTACAACACGACAGGGCTGCGGTTCTATCACACGAACCGAAAAGAGACAGGTGAGACCTTCGTCGGCGGTGAGGAAGCCGCAATTCTGAAGGGCAGCCAGCCCTATATCACCATCGGCTACGGCACGAACGGCTCCCAGCGCCGGGCTTTCCATGCGATCCAGAATCACGACGGGAAGATCATCGGATTTGTCATCGCGTCGGTCTTCAACGCCTATATCTCCGAGCAGGTCCACGCAGTCTTTCCTACCTATTTACTTGCGGCGATGATCATGCTGGTAATCAGCGTCCTTCTGGCACATGGTCTTGTCTCTCTCCTGCGTGATTCCCTGATGGGACATCACCCCACGGAGCTTCTCGACCTGTATCTGCGCCAGGACACCGTGCTGAACGCTTTGGAGGAAGGTCTTGTGGCCACCGATGCCTTCGGTTCTGTGGTCTACGCAAACCAGGCGGCAAAACGGCTCTTCCATGTGCTTCCGGAAAAGTCGGATGAGGCTCCGCCGGTTTCTTCGGGTGCTCTAACTTCCGAACAGGAAAATGTTCCGGAAGCTGCCCCTGCAAAAACAGAAGCTGTCATAGAAGGCCGCGCACTGAAGGACCTTTTTCCGGCATCCCAGGCAGAACAGGTGCTCATATCCGGCACTCCATCCTACCACCGGGCATGTACCAGTGAAAACCGCAGACTTCTCGTCAGCGAGATTCCGGTAGACCCCCGGACAGAGCACCCGGTGATCCTCACGATCCTCAATGACCAGACGGATATGGAATCCGTCATGGACGAGCTCACCGGCGCGAAAGCGATGTTGGATACTCTCCGCGCCTTCAACCATGAATTTTTAAATAAACTCCATGTGATCCTGGGCTACCTTCAGACAGGACAGACGAACGAGGCCATCAATTTCATCATCAACAGCAACCTCGTCTCCAGCCAGTCGATCCGCCAGACTGCCGACTGCATCCGCGTATCAAAGATCTGCGCCCTTGTCATCGGAAAAATGATGCACGCTGCGGAGCTTGGGATCCTGCTCACGGTATCGCCGGACAGCCGCTGTTATGAGAAAGATCTTCTGCTTCCGATGGAAAATTATATTACGATCATCGGAAACCTGCTTGAAAACGCCATTGAGGAGCTCTCAAACGGAGAACATGAGATCAAAGAGATCACACTCAGTATCTTCTGCGATTCTGACTGCAATATCATCACCTGCGAGGACACCGGAGGCGGCATCCGCCCGGACCTCATCGACAGGATCTACGAACGGGGAGTTTCCTCCAAGGGAGAAAACCGCGGAACCGGTCTCTTCCTGATCAAACAGCTTGTGGACGATGAACACGGCGAGATCTCCATCGAGACCGAAGAGGGAGAAGGAACCTGCTTTACCATAACATTTACCGGAAAGGAGAACGAATCATGTACCATGTAATCATTATCGAGGACGACCCGATGGTCGCTTCCATCAATAAACAATATATCGAAGTCAGCCCGGCTTTCCGCGTGGAGAAGCTTTTTAAGAACGGGGAGGAAGCTCTTCCTTATATCAAGGCAAATCCTGTGGATCTCGTGATCCTGGACTATTATACGCCGGTGATGAACGGTGATGAATTCTTAGACGCGCTCCACGCCGCGGGACTTACCCCCTACGTCATCATGGTGACCTCCGCCAACGATACAGACATCGTCCGTTCCCTTTTAAACCGGGGCGTCACGGACTATCTCGTAAAGCCTTTCGAGTACAGCAGATTTAAGGCGGCCCTCGACCGATTCTCAGAGATGAAGAAATATCTGGAGAAATCCCACGAGAGCCTCGACCAGCATGCCATCGACCGCCTGTTCACAGGAAAGGAAACGACGGCGGAGTCGAAACCGACACTTGCAAAGGGGTTAAATGAAACCACCTTAAACATGATCCGTGAGTTTCTGAATGATAACTGGGACGGATTCTTTACGAGTGAACAGATTGCCGAACAGATCCATTTATCCCGCATTACGATCCGCCGGTACATGAATTATATGGTAGATACCGGAGAACTCGTCAGCATGATCGATTATAAGACAGGCGGCCGCCCGTCAATTAAATATGGATTTGGAAATAAAAATTAACACTTAAAAGTTTTGTGGACCTTATGTGCGTTTTTCATAAATGCAATTAGGTCCTCAAAGCTTTTTTTGAGCACATTTAATCCTACATATCATCATTACGTTACTTACAAAAGCTGTTACATACTTACTTAAATTGACTTCAATTGAGAAATATTTTATTCTCTTTATAAAGTTTTTACACATTTTCCATCTTTCTGAACAGGGGTATCAGTGGATGAGACTTATTTTCACCTGTGAGTTTCTTCTGGTGAAACATGGGAATATCAGTCTTAGGAATAGTAAAAACAAAAAAGGATTGGAGGAACTTTCTATGGAAAGCATCATCAGCTATTTCGGCACCTTTACACCGGCTGCCGATGGCGCAATTGCAACTTTCAAATTTGAGTATTTATGTACTCTCGGCTTCGCAGCTATCGTAATCTTCCTCGGACGTGCCATTGTTGCACATTCCGCTGCGTTAAGAAAATATGCGATCCCGGCACCGGTTGTATCCGGTATTATCTTTTCTCTTTTCATTTCCGCTATTAAAATGAGCGGAGCTGTAAGCATCAGCTTCGATGCAACCGTCATGAAGGATCTTTGCCAGAATCTCTTCTTCCTGTGTGTAGGATTCGGTTTCAGTGCGAAGATGTTAAAGCACGCCGGCGGAAAACTTTGCGTACTGATCGCATTTGCTGCCTGCCTTCTGATCACATGTCAGGATCTTCTTGGTGTCGCAGTTGCTCACTTAATTAACTTAAATCCGTTGCTCGCACTCCAGTGCTCTTCCGCTGCTATGTCCGGCGGTGTCGGCACTGCATCCGCTTTCGGTCCGATCTTTGAAGGTTGGGGTGCTGAAGACGCCACAACGATTGGTGTCGCTGCCGGTACACTCGGAAACGTCATGGGTTCCCTCATTGGTGGTCCTGTCGCTGCATTCCTGATCGCAAAGCATGGCTTAAAGGCAGACCCGAACGATAAGCCGGAGGCAAAGGTTTCTGGTAAGGTTCCGGAGCTCGACAATACAAGAATGATCATGATGTTCGCTATGTGTCTTCTTCTTGCAGCACTCGGTATGCCGATCTACTGCTTACTTGACAACATCCCGATGATCGAAATGCCAAAATTCATCGGCTGCCTCTTCGCAGGTGCGATCGCGAGAAACGTTATGGAGTCTGCAAACATCAAGTTCTACACACCGGAGGTTGATGCCATCGAGCATATGTTCCTTGAACTCTACCTTGCTCTCGTACTTATGACAACAGACTTCACAAAGCTTGCACCGGTTGCAGGACAGATGGGTAC
>CAVIYT010000164.1:0-6448 GCA_963646925.1 Paludibacteraceae bacterium | reverse complement strand
CATTGTTTGTCCCTGAGATGAATATCCGGCATAATTTTTACTTTATTGTAATCTTAAAGTTTTACACCTCAATATTTTCTGGCAGTTTTCCCACTGCCTTCAGGATCTTCGCAGCATTTTTCCACAGCATGTCTTCCTTTTCGCTGTCCGAAAAACTGCTGTCTTTAATTCTCGCGATGGCGGCTTTCTGGCTTCCGTAGGGGAAATCACAGCCGTAAAGCACCCGCTTCGGTCCAAATTTCCGGATAATATCCTCAAACTCCCCGGCTTCCTCCAGCTCCGCGCTCATGGCCGTATCGATAAACACATTTTCCGGCAGATCCTCCAGATTCTCATCGGGATTTTTCATCATGCAGAAGCTTCCCATATGGGCCATAATGATCGGAATATCCGGGGCGAATTTTAAGATTTTTCGGATTCCCGACGGATAAAGGTCATAGGGGCGCACGATCCTCGCCGTCCCCATATGGATCAGCACCGGAAATCCCAGTTCATTGATCTTTCGCCACATCTCCTCATACTTCGGATCTTCCAGATGAACTTTCTGAAACGGCGGATGGAACTTGATTCCTGCCATCTCCATATCCTTCAGCTTTTCCAGCTCTTCGATCACATTCTCGCAGTCCGGGTGAAGTCCGCCAAAGGGAATGATATTTTTTCTTGCCGATTCCTTCGCGAACCGGTTCACCTCCGCCTGATTCTGTGGTTTCGATACCACCGGCAGGTTCACGGAGATATCCACTCCCGCCTCCTGCATCCGCACCAGCAGATTCTCCCTGATCGGAAGCTTCTTAAAGTCATCATTCTCATGCCCAGTGACCTCCATGGCCCGTCTCGCCAGGGCAACCGGGTAGATATGTGTGTGAATGTCAATGATCCCGCAATTCATCTTTCGCTTATCCAGTCCTTCCTCCATTCGCCGTCTCCGGCATCATATTTCCGAATTTTCCGCAGCTTTGGTTTTTATTTTAACATGTTCTTTTTTGTCCCGCAACTGATATAAATCTTGCTTTCTCATTCCACATGACACCGGCCGACGCTTTCGGAGATCTGTGAAAAAAACAGCCCGGCTTTCTCATAAAACCAGGCTGTTTTCAACATTCATTTATATTTTAGCAGCAGAGATCCACAATGACCTGAGCAAAGATCTTCGCGCTCATGGTGAGTTCGTCAACGACCGCGAACTCATCCGGGCCGTGCATGTGGTTCTCAGTCTCTGGCAGGCAGGCACCGAAGGCAACGCCGTTCTTTAAGTGGTGGACATAAGTTCCGCCGCCGATAGCGATGCACTCGCCCTTTCTTCCGGAATATTTCTCGTATGCGGAGAGCAGAGTCTTCACAAAGTCGGAATCTGCCGGTACATGGTGCGGCGGCTCCAGCTCTTCGGTGTTGAAGTCGATTCCTTCCGCTGCCATGTTCTTAGCGATCACATCGATGGTGTTTTCCTTTGTTGCGCAGATCGGGCAGCGGCTGTCGAATTCGCCTTCTAAGCTCTTCTCGGAAATGTCAAGCATGCTGAAGGCCAGTGTCAGCTCACCGGACTCCTCATCGCTCATCTTGATGCCGAGAGCTTCGCCGTACCAGTCTCCGTGAGGCATCAGGCGGTTTAAGGCGCGGACTGCCTTTGTCTGTCCGCACTCCGCTAACGGAAGGCGCTCAATCAGGGTTAAGAGACCTGTCAGGGCATTCTTTCCTTTCCACGGTGCCATCGCATGGCCGTTTGCGCCGGTGGCAGCGATCTTTAAGCAGCCGTCTTCAGAAGATACCGCAAACTGGATTCCAAGTTCCTCCTCCATGCTCTTTGCAAGGGCCTCTGTCTCATCCCCGTCAAGACCTGCAAATAATGCCTCCGCAGCGCCCGGAACAACGTTTACCTTTGTTCCGCAGTGGAAAGATACCATCTTCGGAAGCGCGTCAGACGGTTCAAAATCCGCGGAGAAATTGCCCTCGATCCGGCCTTTCTCGATGTTGATCACCGGGAAGGAGGCGTCCGGGGAGAATGTCATCGGAGCTTCTTTTTCCACGCTGTAATAGTGGGTGATATCGGAGCTTCCGCACTCCTCGTCGGTGCCGAGGATCAGGCGGACATTCTTTTTCATCGGGATTCCAAGTTCGTTTACGGCACGCATCGCGTAGAGGGCAGCAACCGCCGGTCCCTTGTCGTCCGCAGTTCCGCGTCCATAGATCTTTCCGTCTTTTACCACCGGCTCAAAAGGCTGTGTAACGGTCCAGCCGTCTCCCGCCGGGACAACGTCCAGATGTGCCAGAATATCGAGCTGTGCTTCTTTATCGTTCATGTCAACTGTTCCGACATAGTTGTCATAGCTGTTGATGGAAAAACCGTAACATTCCGCAATATGCAGTGCTGTGCGCAGCGCCTCGGAACACCCTTCCCCATAAGGTTTTCCGACACGGTAAGAGCCCTTCACACTGTTGATCCGGCAAAGAGTCTCAATATCCTCCAGCATTTCTTTCTTATGTGCATCAATGTACCGGCTGATCTTCTCTTTATACATAATTTCCGCCTCCATGGTAACTGTTCAGTACCTTCACAGTTACATGCAAAAATCCATTCCAAATCGGCTGTGCCGATGGGATTTTTGCCTTCTAGCCTAAGTTTTCTTACGGTCAGCGCAGCAAGTGCGCAGACCTACTGAACATTTACCTTCTATATTTATTTTCTGTAACCCATTTTAAAGACAGGCGGGACCGTCTCATCCCGGGCGTTTCCAGGATCGTAAAGCCAGCCCCGCTTAATATCATTCTTATTCTTATTTCATAAATCCAGCTAAGATCTCATTCACGATCTTGCCGTCTGCCTTGCCTTTTACGAGCGGCATCAGGTATTTCATGATCTTACCTTTGTCTTTTGCTGTCGGAGCTTCGATTCCGAGTTCTGCGAGAACTTTAGCGATGGTCTCCTTGATCTGATCCTCGGTCATGTCTGCCGGAGCGAACTCCTGGTATACAGCGAGTCTCTTCTTTGCCTCATCGATGATATCGGTGCGGTCTGCCGGAGCTGTCTCGATGGTCTCCTTGACCTGTTTGATCTCTTTCTTTACGATCGCATTCTCCTCATCCTCTGTGAGCGGAGCTTCACGCTTGTCGATCTGCGCGTTCTTTAACGCGGAGAGAAGCATGGAAAGGGAATCCTTTCTCTCTTTATCTTTTGCTTTCATGGCCTCGACCATGGCTGCTCTTACAACATCGATCTTACTCATGTTTTATTCCTCCTGTCTATGCAGTTTTCCCAGTTAAAATAACTGTTTCCGCATGTTCCTGTGATGATATATTTGGTGAAAAAACTGAGTTTGTCAGTTCTTTTGAAAATCAATTGATTAGTTCTTACCGAACTCGCTGAGTCTCAGGTTCGGGTTTCTCTCCTCGACCATGCCGACGCTCCAGCTGTTGATGAATAACAGTAACGGATTGCCCTTGAGGTCGCAGATACGTTTCATATCGGATGTACCCTGGATCTTCGCGACGTCCACTTTCTCCGGATTCTCAACCCAGCGGATGTACTCGAACGGAAGCTGTTCCAGTCTTACATCTACGTTGTACTCGTTCTTTAAGCGGTATGTCAGGACCTCAAACTGCAGGACACCGACAACGCCGACGATGATCTCCTCCATACCGGTGTTGAACTCCTGGAAGATCTGGATCGCGCCTTCCTGGGCGATCTGGTTGACACCCTTTAAGAACTGTTTTCTCTTCATGGTATCGATCTGGCGCACTCTTGCGAAATGCTCCGGGGCGAATGTCGGGATGCCCTCGAACTGGAACTTCTCGTTGGATGTGCAGAGTGTATCTCCGATGGAGAAGATACCCGGATCGAAGACGCCGATGATATCTCCGGCGTATGCCTCGTCGATGATCTTACGGCTCTCCGCCATCAGCTGCTGCGGCTGGGTCAGACGGATCTTCTTACCGCCCTGAACATGGTTTACTTCCATTCCGGCCTCGAACTTACCGGAACAGATGCGCATGAAGGCGATACGGTCACGGTGCGCCTTGTTCATGTTCGCCTGGATCTTAAATACGAAAGCGGAGAAATCCTCTCTGAACGGATCGATCACGCCGTCTGTCGTTTTTCTCGGAAGCGGAGAAGTCGTCATGTTTAAGAAGTGCTCCAGGAATGTCTCAACACCGAAGTTTGTGAGCGCGGATCCGAAGAATACCGGTGAAAGTTTTCCGGCACTTACAAGTTCCTGGTCAAACTCATCGCTGGCGCCGTCGAGAAGCTCGATGTCGTCACGCAGCTGTGCGTGGAAATCGGAACCGATGACGAAATCAACGTCTGTTCCCTCCACGTCGAAGGTCTCAGATGCAACTTCCTTCTGTCCGCCCATGGCAGCCGTGAAGGTTGTGATCTTCTTTGTCTGGCGGTCATATACGCCCTTGAAGCTCTTACCGCAGCCGATCGGCCAGTTGATCGGGCAGGTGTGGATTCCGAGAACTTCCTCGATCTCGCTCATAAGTTCGAACGGGTCTCTCGCCTCACGGTCCATCTTGTTTACGAAGGTAAAGATCGGGATATGGCGCATCACACAGACCTTGAACAGCTTGATTGTCTGTGCCTCGACACCCTTTGATCCGTCGATGACCATGACCGCGGAGTCCGCTGCCATCAAGGTACGGTAAGTATCCTCGGAGAAGTCCTGATGTCCAGGGGTATCAAGGATGTTGATGCAGTATCCCTCGTAGTTGAACTGGAGTACGGAAGATGTTACGGAGATACCTCTCTCCTTCTCGATCTCCATCCAGTCGGAGACTGCGTGCTTTGTCGCTTTACGTCCCTTTACGGTTCCGGCAAGGTTGATCGCGCCTCCGTATAACAGGAATTTCTCAGTCAGTGTCGTTTTACCGGCATCCGGGTGGGAAATGATCGCGAATGTCCGTCGTCTCTTTATTTCATCATTTAATGAAGCCAAAAAATTTTCCTCCAAATCTATCTTAAATCTATATTTTTTCCACTTAAATTTTTACCAGTATTTAAGGCTTTCGTCAAGAAGAAAGCCTTAAAATTCGTTATATTTATAGCAATCTATCTTTCGATCCCAAAGATCTCGTCAAGGATCGCCCCGGCAACCTCTTCCTTCGACATGATCGGAAGCTCCGTCTCCTTGTTCTCGCGGATCATGGTCACCACGTTCGTATCGGTTCCGAATCCGGCGCCTGCAACCTTTAAGTTGTTGGCAACGATCATATCCAGGTTCTTCTTCTTTAATTTTGCCCTGGAATTCTCCAGCATATGTTCCGTCTCCATGGAGAATCCGCAGAGGAACTGGCTCTCTTTCTTGTGCTCGCCGAGCCACTTTAAGATATCGTCGGTGCGCTCCAGTTCGATCGCCATGTCTCCGTCTTTCTTCTTTGTCTTCTCGGTATTCACAAATTTCGGGCGGTAATCAGCGACAGCCGCTGCCTTGATGATCGCGTCCATCTCATCGCTACGGCTCGTCACAGCCTCAAACATATCTTTCGCGGTAACCACCGGAACAAAGTTTACGAATATCGGCGGCTCCACCTCTGCCGGTCCGGAAACGAGAGTCACGTCAGCGCCGCGGAGAGCTGCCGTCTTCGCGATAGCGTATCCCATTTTTCCGGTAGAGTGGTTTGTAATATAGCGGACCGGATCGATGGCCTCTCTCGTCGGGCCTGCGGTCACGAGGATCTTCTTTCCTTTTAAGTCTTTCTCGTACTGGACTTCCTTTAAGATATACTGAAGCAGTACCTCCGGCTCCGGCATCTTTCCGGCTCCGGTATCGCCGCAGGCAAGATATCCGCTTGCCGGGCTGATCACTTCCATTCCGTAGTGCTCGCAGATTTTTAAGTTGTCCTGGGTGATCGGATTCTCGAACATTCTCGTGTTCATCGCCGGGCTGATGATCTTCTTGCAGGTACATGCGAGAACTGTTGTGGTCAGCATATCGTCCGCGAGACCATGGGCCAGCTTCGCGATCACGTTCGCGGAAGCCGGGGCAACGAGAACAACGTCCGCCGCCTTCGCCAGGGAAACATGTTCAACAGAGAACTCAAAGTTCCGGTCAAACGTATCCACCAGACATTTATTTCCGGTCAGTGTCTCGAATGTAATCGGGTTGATGAAATTTGTCGCATTCTGAGTCATCAGCACATGGACATCTGCCTTCAGTTTTTTCAGTGCGCTGGCGAGATATGCGATTTTATAGGCGGCGATGCTGCCGCTCACGCATAAAAGTACGGTTTTTCCTGCTAACATTTGGAATCCTCCGTTGTAATTTTAGTCAAATTATGGTAAGATAGTTCGAACTGTAAATTATGAGCAACCTATCTTACGCGTTTCTCATATTTCGTGACAGCTGACAATCTCTCAGATACTGAGATTCAGACCGCTGGACACATAGAATCAGTATAAGTAACTGTTCAGTAGGTCTGCGCACTTGCTGCGCTGACCGTAAGAAAGTATAGG
>CAVIYT010000163.1:0-6247 GCA_963646925.1 Paludibacteraceae bacterium | reverse complement strand
TGTGTTTTTTCTCCGCCGGACCGTTATATACAATGTCCTTTTCCTTCTCCGTGAGGTCCTTAAAGGGCACATCCGTCCGCACGCCCATCTCCCGGCAGACGTCCGTCATCAGTGACCACATGAGGGAATTCCACAGGGCTACCGCGCCCTCATCGATGGTAAGCGATTCATCCGGCACCAAGGCTGCCCGGTCCACAGTCCGCACAATTCCTGTTCCGTCACATGTCCGGCAGGCCCCCTGGCTGTTGAAGGCCAGTTCTTCCGCCGACGGGGCATAAAATTTCTCCCCGCACTCCGGGCAGACCAGCTCTTTTCCTGCTGCCACAAGCAACGTCGGTTCTATATAATGTCCCTTCGGGCACCGGTGGCTCGCCAGTCTCGACACCATGAGGCGCAGGCTGTTTAAAAGTTCCGTTCCTGTTCCAAAGGTGCTGCGGATCCCTGGAATCCCCGGTCTCTGGTGGAGCGCCAGCGCAGCCGGAACGTAGAGCGCCTCGTCCACCTACACGAGACGTCTGGGTCATCCGGCGTCTCGTGTAGGTGGAAAGCGCCTCTAAGTAGCGCCTGGAACCTTCCGCGTAGAGAACGCCCAGCGCCAGGGATGATTTTCCCGAACCGGAGACTCCGCCGATGGAGACGATCTTATTTAGCGGAACATCCACATCAATATTTTTCAGGTTATGGACCCGCGCGCCGCGGATCTTGATTTTTTCGATCATAGTTTCTCCCAATACTCGCGGCCTTTCTGCCGCTTTCTTCTTACCTTATTACTGCCCATTCTTCGAATACATCACCTTCGCGCTGATCCCCTGGATCTTTCCAAGCTTTCCGGAAAGCGCGCTGATCCGGTCGGACGGGGCGTCCACGATGACGCTGATAATGTTCACATGTTTCTTTTCATACGGAAGTCCCATTCTTCCGATAATATATGGGCTGTAATCGTGAAGGATCTGGTTGATCTCCCCCACAGCCTCTTTATTTTCCACAATAATTCCCACTACCGCGATTCTTGTCTCCTGTTCCATACTGCTCTCCTTTTTCAACCCATTCACATAAAACATTCCGATTCTGGGGCTTTCAATCAGATATTTGTCCTACCGCTATGTATCACTTTTCTTTTTGTGCCGCCAGATATTCTGAAAAAGTATTGGCCGGCAATTTGCGCTTTTTCGTCAGCATCTTATTCCAAATGTTATTTCCTTCTTCCTCTGTTATCAGACCTCTTTCCAGCGCCTCTGTGAGGATCTGACCGGTATCAATGTGTCTCAAATTATATTTTTCTATATATGGAGCAATGTCCTTGTAGTTATTGCTTGCAAGAATTCCATGATATGTCTTCGCCAGCGCAATTCCACCTGCTTCTCCGCGTCCAATTCTTTTTTGTCCTTTTTCGCCGCGAACAAGCTACATATACAATTTATGCTCTTCCGTATCCAGTTCGATGGTTTTTACGGATATATCTTTCGTACGTATCATATTATCTGCACTCTGTTTAATATGCGGAATACTTGGATTCGCCAGTTCCTGATAAACCGGTTCCGGCAAAACAATTTTCCCGCCATATAATTCATGCAGAATATTTGTATTGTTCACCCACAAAAAAGCAGATAAACAATCTGTATCGAAAAATAAGTCATCAATCATTCAGAACGGTTTCCTCCTCATCATAATTGTACACAATATCTGCACGATATGCTTCCAACAACAGTTCGTCCTTTTTTCCCGCTGAAATCAGATCCTTTTCTGCCAATTTTTCAACTTTTCTGATGTATTCACCTGTTGTAAAATACTGTTTGCTTTTATCTGTCGGAAAATATAGTTCTTTTCCATATCCCAGCTTGGCAGCTTCTGTAGAAACGGTAAGCGTTTTATACTGATCTGCTTCTTTATTGCTTATCATACCATCACATATCAACCGATGCAGCATCGCCTGATGACTGATCTGGAAAAACTGTTCCGCATCAATGACTTTCTCAAGTGTCCACTTTGATTTGTCTTCTTCATATTCCAGCAGCGCATCATACGGCATCAGCAAATAACTGGCAAATTGATCGGCTTCCTGCTCGGACTCTGGCTTGTCACCACTCATATTCATGTCACAGATCACTCTCTGCAGATTCTCTTCATACAACACATGGTACAGCTCATGAGCCAGTGTAAATCTTTGTCTTCCGTAAGAAGTCGCTGAATTGATACAGATAATGATATCTTCCTTTTCTTTTGTACACATTCCACTGATTCTCGAAGACATCGGATACTTTACAAGTGTGATCTTTTTATCTTTCCATCCATTGACGATTGCGAAGATATCGATGGGGGAATAGGTATCTTCGTTCCATATTTTTCGCGTCTTCAGCGCCAGCGAATTTAACTCCTGTGCCGATCTCATATATCACTCCTCCATCATTTCATTCATGTAGCGAATGTTCATCACAATTTTATTGACTGCCGCTATACTTTCAAGATCTTCCGTCTGGATTCCATTCGAGCGAAAAGCAAAATTTAACGGAATATAGGAGCTTTCTTCTCCCAGCAGATATGCATCCGTGCATCCAAATAGACTGCAGATCTTATCGATCAATGTGACATTCAGACTTCTTGTTCCATTTTCCAGTTTTGTAATCATCGACTGATCAACATCCAGATATTTCGCCAGCTGTTCCTGTGTAATCCGGCTCTCTTTTCTAAGTTGTCTCAATCGAATATTCACCCTGTTCTCCTCCATGTTTTAGCCCCTTTCTAAAACGTTCCAAGTATATATTATATTATATGATAGTTTTGTCATATTTTCAAGTATATAAACAACTATTTTTATGACACAGTATTCTTTCCAAATGCATGACAACGAAAAAGCTCCGGCACACAGATCTTTCGATCCATGCCGGAGCTGTCTCTCTTCACTATTATGATATGTCAGTCTTTTATTACTTTCTCACAAGCAGAGACTTACCAGTCATCTCCTTCGGCTGTTCCATTCCCATAAGCTCGATCAGGGTCGGAGCGATGTCCGCAAGGCAGCCGCCTTCTCTGAGGCCGCAACCCTCGCCTGCGTTCACGAGGATGAACGGAACCGGGTTTGTTGTGTGGGCGGTCCACGGCTCGCCTGTCTTGTAGTCGATGAGCTGCTCTGCGTTTCCGTGGTCGGCGCAGATGAACATGACACCGTCAACTTCCTTGATCGCCTCAACTGCTTTTCCAACGCACTCGTCGACAGCCTCGATGGCCTTGATCGCTGCGTTCTCAACGCCTGTGTGGCCGACCATATCCGGGTTCGCGAAGTTTACGATCACAACATCGTACTTTCCGGAACGGATCGCGTCTGTCAGCTTCTCGCAAACCGCCGGTGCGCTCATCTCCGGCTGAAGGTCGTATGTGGCAACCTTCGGGGACTTCACGAGGATACGGTCCTCGCCCGGGTTCGGCTCCTCAACGCCGCCGTTGAAGAAGAAGGTTACATGTGCATATTTCTCTGTCTCGGCAATTCTCGCCTGGGTCTTTCCGTTGGCTGCCAGGAACTCACCGAGCGTATTCTTGATAGACTCTTTCTTGAACGCAACAAGCTTGTTCGGGATCGTCTCATCGTAATCCACGAAGCAAACGTATGTGGTGTGAATTCTCTTCTCTCTCGCAAATCCTGTGAACTCGTCGTCGCAGAACGCGCGGGTCATCTCTCTCGCGCGGTCCGGGCGGAAGTTGAAGAAGATCACGGAATCGTTGTCCTTGATGGTTCCGATGGCGTTTCCGTCCTCGCCTGTCACAACAGCCGGAACAACGAACTCATCTGTCTTTCCGTCATCGTAGGACGCCTGAATCAGACCTGTGGCGGATGTTCCCTTATTTCCCTCGCCTGCGGTAAGTGCCTTGTAGGCAAGCTCTACACGGTCCCAGCGGTTGTCACGGTCCATCGCGTAGTAACGTCCCATAACGGATGCAACCTTGCCGACGCCAAGCTCTTTCATCTTCTCCTCTAAAGCCGCGACGAAATCCTTTCCGGATGCTGGCGGTGTGTCACGTCCGTCTAAGAAGCAGTGAACGAATACCTTGTCGAGGCTGTTTCTCTTCGCGAGCTCTAATAGTCCGTAAACATGGGTGATATGGCTGTGTACGCCGCCGTCGGATAAGAGTCCGAACATGTGCAGCGCTGAGTTGTTCTTCTTGCAGTTCTCAACAGCAGCGAGGAACTCTTCGTTGTTGAAGAAATCGCCGTCCTGGATGGACTTTGTGATTCTTGTCAGTTCCTGGTAAACGATGCGGCCTGCGCCCATGTTCAGGTGTCCGACCTCAGAGTTTCCCATCTGGCCCTCTGGAAGTCCGACAGCAAGTCCGCTGGCCTGACCTTCCACGAACGGGCACTCTTTCATCAAACGGTCCATAACCGGCTTCTTCGCCTCATACACCGCGTTTCCTTCATGTGTTTTATTCAGTCCGTAACCATCGAGGATCATTAACACTACTGGCTTTTTGCTCATGATTTTTTCTCCTTTATTGCGTGACTGCAGGAACATGCTCCCATCAGGCAGTTTCCTGCGTTCTTTATAAATGCAATCACATTTCTGCTTTTCGCAGTTGCAGAGCATTCAAGGAAACGAGATCCGCTGCCGCTGCATCCTGCGGAATTTTTCAGAAATTTTCTGTCCATGTACAGGGGCAGGATCTTCTGATTTTAATACTATCATCGCAGAAACATCTATATTTTATACCAATTACATCGTTCCTGCAACCGTTTCGGAGAAGAAATCGTTATAAATTTATCATTCATGTGCACCGCTTTCACTTCCCTAGGATCTTTTTCCAGAACCATCATCGAAACATGCCTGCATCTGCGCTGGGCATATTTTCGCTTTTCTTTTATGTAAACCCATGTTTTCTATATGATTTCACACTTTTTTCACATACAACACAATATTTCGACACATTTTTCTACTATCCTATAAAGCGTAACAGGACAGCAAGCCTGGAACAAAATATACTTTTTCATACTTGGCCGGCAGAGCGGTCTGCCGGTCCCTCCCTTTTAAAAACATTTATAAAATAGATCCCCACTTTTTTATATGAAAAGACCTGCCTTCGCGGCAGGTTTTTTCATGTTATCACCGCCCGGCACAAATTACAAAGCACCGGATATTCCACCCTCATTTTCACAGAACGCAGAAAACTGCCGCCCGGTAAATTCACCGCAGCGGCAGTTTTCTGTCTTAGGAGTATTTTTATGTCAATTTAAGGAGTGGGTATCATTTAGTCTTTCTGGAATTTCATCTCGTTTAATTTCGCTCTCATCGGCGGAATCGGATATTTCGGGCGTCTGCCGGAGAGGAAATCGTCGATGCCTTCCGCGCATACGAGGGATGATCTGGAGGATGCCTCTTTTGTGGCGCCGCCGATATGCGGGGCTGTGAGAACATTTTCCATGGAGAGCAGCGGATTTTCCGGATCCAGCGGCTCTTTTGTGAGAACATCGAGACTGGCTCCTGCGATCTTTCCTGCCTTTAATGCCTCGATGAGCGCTTCCTCGTCGACAACAGCGCCGCGGGAGGTGTTGATCAGGTAAGCCGTCGGCTTCATGAGGTCAAATTCCTTTGCTCCGACGCTCTTTTCTGTCTCCGGGGTTGCCGGAATGTGGAGAGAAACGTAATCCGCTTTCTGGAATACTTCTTCCCTGGATTCCGCTCTCTGGATATAATCCGGAAGTTCCTTCGCGTACGGGTCGAAAGCGATGACCTTCATGTCAAATCCGAATGCTGCCTTCTTCGCCACCCGGCCGCCGATATTTCCGACACCGATGAGTCCCAGTGTCTTTTCGCCGAGTTCATGTTTCTCGATCTTCATCTTTGCGGTCATGTAGTCGGTCTTATAGAGATTCTGGACCTTCTTGAAGTTTCTGGAGCAGTATAACATATAGAAGATCGCGGTCTCCGCAACGGAATTGCTGTTGGCGGTCGGGGCATAGAGGACCATCACGTTGTTCTCTTCAGCGGCCTTTAAATCCACGCCGTCGAACCCTGCGCCGTGTCTTGCGATCACCTTTAAGGAATCTGCCGCGTCAAGGATCTTCTTTGTGATCTTCGCGGTTCTCACGATCATGGCGTCACATCCCGGAATCTGGCGGATAATGTCGTCCTCTGTGTATCCCTCTCCATCAACGATCTCGTAACCTTTTTCTTCGAGATACTTTCTTCCGGATTCCATGATCGACTGCGGTAATAAAATTCTGTAAGCCATTGTAATTTCCCCCTTGATCTTCTGATTT
>CAVIYT010000162.1:2210-3629 GCA_963646925.1 Paludibacteraceae bacterium | reverse complement strand
ATGCAGGTCTGCGCCTGGCCAGTGTAATGAAGGATAAGCAGGATAATCTGGAAAATTATGATGAGGAGACCCAAAAAACTATTCAGGAGAGTCTGGATGAGATTGATAAAGCAAGAAAAAATCTGCAAAAAAACAAGTATTTTTTGGAAGGCTACAAGCATTGTTTTGCCAAGCAGACCAATGATCTCAGCGGTTACGTAGGCTCTGCGAACGGATTTGGGTCAAATTTATATACCTTGATAACTGGAGATGATCCTTATCCGAAAATTGGCGGAGGCGTCAATCTGATAACACTGCCAAATGCGGTTCTGAACGTTGTGAATGATATCAGAACATTATGCAGCGATAAGGATAAAGACGAAAAAGTTGAGGCTTTTTTTAACGCGATGGCAAATACCGGCATGGCGGGAAGCAAGCTGATCGGGACTTATAATCTAATCGATAAAGTCGGAGGAACAGTAAGTAAGATCGGAAGTGGAATGTGTACAGGTGCCCTTGGAATATGGACCGTCATAAATGGTGTGAAAGCATTTAAAGCGAGGAGTAAGCTGAATAAGGCAAAGGAGTTAAATAAGAGCTTTCAGGTACTTAAGGAGAACGTTGAGAAGGAGCTGAAGAAAGATAAAAGTGAGTTGGGCGAGAATGAAATTACAGAACTGAAAAACATGAAGAAAAAAACTCTGTGGAACACGCTGGAAAAGGTTTCAAAGCTTATTAAAAATGATAAAAAACGTGAACGTAACTCCAAATACCGAAATTTTGTCGCTTCTGTGATAGGACTGGTCGGCAACATAGCTGGATATGCGCCCAAAAATCTGGTTACGGGGATTACGAAGGCTGGAGGAAGCGGAGGCAGTGCGCTTCTTTTACTGCTTAATAATGGACTTGATAATGCTGCTGCACGGGACAGAAACCATGAATATATTGATGCCGAATATCCAATTAATAATGCGCAGCGTGTCATTGCAATCCGGAATTATCGGAACCAGCTGGAGCAATGCCAGGAGGGAAGTAAACAGTGGAAGGAGATCAAGGATATCCTTTCCAGCAGAGAGAAGCTTGATAACAGAATCCGTAATATGAAGGCCGGAAGCCATATGCATGCACATCAGGAAGGATTCAGGAATTCCATTTATCAGCAATATCTCAAAACAATTACCGATGAAGCGTTTAATCAGGATACCGAAATGGATATTAAGGCTGACGGTGAGAATACAGAGAAAAACTATGAAAACCAGGCACGGAAACTGATTCGGGATATGGCTGGACTGCTGGACCTTAAGAATCCGAACGAAAAAAAGGAGAAGGAGACCGGGAACGCGGCTGTCAAGGAAGACAAGAAGGAAGATAAGAAAGAAGACAAAAAGAAAAAATCAGGAAAAGGTAATGATGGAAAAGGAAAAAAAGAAGAAACTAGAA
>CAVIYT010000162.1:0-2155 GCA_963646925.1 Paludibacteraceae bacterium | reverse complement strand
GCACAAAATAAGTGATCGGCTAACGTAACCGGAAAAGCACTGAATGCCGGTTATCAATAATAAAGGAGAATATGATATGAATAAGAATGATTTAGTAAAACGTCAGAAAGAAGTATTAAATAACATATATGAAGCCTTTCAGGAGAATAATGTAACAGCGGCAATGGCTCCCGGAGAGGAAGTGGGAAGCACTGACATGCTTCTTGTCCAGCATACGGAGTTGGGAAAGGATATCGATGAGGTTCTTGGTGCCTATTATTTCCTGCCGGCCCCGGAGGAAATCGGATCTTTCCAGTATTTTGCTGCGACATTGACACTTTCTGAGGAAATTCCGAAGTCAGCACAGGAAAAGCTGGCAGCCGCAGTGGCAGCCATTAACTCCTTGATCTACTTCGGAACGTTCAACCTGAGTCCGGATGGAACAGTACTCTCTTACCGTCATGTGACTGTGATCCCGGATGAAACGGATGAAAGGATCATGTCTCTGACAGTACAAGGGACCATGATGAATGCGATTTCTGAGGTCTCTATATGGGCGGATGAGCTGGATGCACTTCAATATGGAAAAATTTCATATGAGCAATTTTGGGGATACTGCGAAGAATTCTTGAATGCGGCTGCAAAAACAAAATAGTGGAAAAGCTGTTACGGTCTGTGCATTTATGCGCAGGCCGTAAAAAAATCAAAAAAAATCAAAAAGAACTGGATTTGTCCCACAATTGTCCTGCATGATATTATATAATTCCAATATAAAAAGAAAACGCTAATGAAAAACATTTCTGGTGCTGCACTGGCTGTTAGTTTTAACATAAACCGGAGGCAGGCCGGGAAAGCATCTAAAGGAGGATATAATATGGGATATTTAGTACCGGATACACGAAAAAAAATGGAGCAGGCTGTCGACATTGATCTCGCAGGAGCGTTTCAGTCAAAAGAATTCGCAGAGGCAATGAAAGACCTGATCAGGGCGTATAGTGAGATGGATTCAGATTCGTTTAACGGAAATAAGGATCAGAATTTCAGTACACTCTTTGGTGCGCTCCGCGAATTTGGTCTTGCCGGAAATAACGGTGTGATCGAGGAGGAGGAGTGGACAGATCATTTCCCGGAAAAGCAGAGAACACAGGAGAATTTTAAAAACATCTTCCATAAGCTGTGGAAGTCCATCTCCATCGCTGAGGAATATAAGAAGAACAATGCTGAGGAAACTGAAAAGAATAATCCGAATCCGATAAAAATGCGTTCTGTTGCTGAGATCTATAATAATTATGCTCCGGTCTACGATCAGATTCTGATCGAGAAGGATATGCTGACCGCCCTTGATACTTTTGGAAGATTCGACAAGGTCAATTATAATAAATATCAGCATTCTCTCAGAAACCTGAACCTTATGAACAGCGGACGCAAAGCGGATGAACCGTTCAATGAGAAAGAACTGAAACAGATCAAGGAAGAAACAGATTCCTTAAATGCACCGTTTAAGTATGGCAAGCGTGGAGTAGCGGAAGGTGAAGGACTCTTTACAGGGGATAATATCAAAAACTCCTCAGACCTTCAGGCTTATATCGATAAATATGAAACAATGCTCCGTGATCGTATGACACTGGGCGGCAAGGATTATTGGTTATTTGCCGCGGAATACAAAATTGATGATTCCAAGGGAGATACCACAATGAAGTTAAACGCAGAGGATCTTCAGACAGTTAACCGCAAGATCAACGCGAAAGCGTTAGGAAATGATCTGGAGCCGCTCCTGAAGGAGCTTGATAGCCTGATGGATACAAAAAAGGCAAAAAAGCTTTTTCAGGAAAACTGGGATTCACTTCGTGACCAGACAGTCGGCATCACACAGAAGCTGGAGAACGATCCGGATATCAAAAATGCAAAAGCGAAATATGATAAGGTTTATGCTGATGTTGAAGCTGAGAAGAAGGCCATGGAGAAAGAGCATAACAGTCGTCTCAGAAATGAAGACGAAAAAAGGGTTCGTTTGAGGGAAAACGACGAGATAAAACCGTTATTCCAAAAGTTTGATGAGGATCTTCCTAAGAGCGATTGGAATCTTTATGATCAGGAATTTAAAGATAAAACCAATAAATTCAGCGAAGGCAGGAGCAATGCGGCGAATACACTTAACAGCGTCGGAGAGGATGTA
>CAVIYT010000161.1:0-19549 GCA_963646925.1 Paludibacteraceae bacterium | reverse complement strand
TAGCTGCACCGTTTATTTCAGAATGAGCGCACCGTTTGACCGGAATTTGCATACAGATGTTCTGTTCAGCGAAAAAAGCTCATATTTAAAGAAACTTCCGGAATCTATCTTAAAATTGTTAGATAGAGCATTATTGAATGATGAAAAAGGTATCCTATAATCGAATTCCCCAATAATGAAAGACCGCCGGCCCAGATCTCTCTGGTAACCGGCGGTCTTCCCTATGAGCAAAACAATTAAATGTAGAAGAGCAATGCATCGTATGTCGGATACGGAAGGTAATCTTCCGGGATCAGGACCTCGGCATCGTTGACGGCGATACGGATCGTTTCCATCTCGGTGAGGATGGTGTCATGGTAGTATGTACCAGCCTTTAAGTAGTCATCCATGCCTTCTGCGGTCTTAATCATATCTTTTAAGGTATCAAGCTCATCAGAAATCGTGTCTGCGAGTCCGGAGAGCTTTGTGATCAGCTTTTCTTCAGCCTTTGTTGTGATGCCAGGAACAAGCTCTTTCTTGGTGCTGCCTGTGCATGCGAGATCGTTTACATAGGAGAACAGGGACGGAAGGAAGTCCTTCTGAACCATTTCCTCCATGGTCTTAGCTTCGATATGGATCGTCTTAGCGTAATCTTCAAGGAGGATCTCGTGACGGGAAAGGATCTCTTCTTTTGTGAACACTTCATGTTTTGTGAAGAGTTCAATGTTCTTCTCATCGATGAAATGCGGAAGAGCTTCCGGTGTAGATTTGTAGTTCGGAAGTCCGCGCTTTTCAGCTTCTTCAAGCCATTCATCGGTATATCCGTTTCCGTTGAAGATGATCCGCTCGTGATCTGTAAATGTATCTTTTAAAAGTTTGTGGATAGCGGAATTAAGCTCTTCGCCTGTAAGTCCGTCTAAGACTTTGCAGAATCCCTCGAGAGACTCAGCAACAGCAGTGTTCAGTACAACGTTCGGACCGGACAGAGAGAGAGAAGAGCCCGGCATACGGAACTCAAACTTGTTTCCTGTGAATGCGAACGGTGATGTACGGTTACGGTCTGTGTTATCTTTTGTAAAGTGCGGGAGTACCTTCGGTCCGATGGACATCTGTACAGCGCCCTTTCCTTCAAAATATGTATCAGATCTGATGGAATCGACAACAGCCTCAAGCTCCTCGCCTAAGAACATGGATACGACAGCTGGCGGTGCCTCGTTTGCGCCGAGACGATGATCATTTCCGGCAGTTGCAACAGAAATTCTTAAAAGATCCGCGTACTCATCGACCGCCTCAACAACGGCTGCGAGGAAGAGTAAGAACTGTGTGTTCTCCGCCGGAGTCTTTCCAGGATTCAGAAGGTTCTCGCCGGTATCTGTGGAGAGCGCCCAGTTGTTATGCTTGCCGCTTCCGTTGATTCCCTCAAACGGTTTCTCATGGAGCAGGCATGCAAGACCATGACGGTCGGCAACCTTCTTCATCATCTCCATAACGAGCTGGTTGTGGTCGACGGCCACATTGACGGTCTCAAATACCGGAGCAAGCTCATGCTGTGCCGGAGCAACCTCGTTGTGCTCTGTCTTTGCCGGGATTCCGAGCTTCCAGAGCTCTTCGTTTAATTCTTCCATGAATGCCTCAACTCTCGGCTTGATGGAACCGAAGTAGTGGTCATCCATTTCCTGTCCCTTCGGAGCCGGAGCGCCGAATAAGGTACGTCTGCAGAAGATCAGGTCTTTTCTTAAACGGTAGCATTCTTTATCTACCAGGAAATATTCCTGCTCAGCACCGACAGTAGTGTTGACGCGTTTGACGTCTGTTTTTCCTAAAATGTGGAGTAAGTGGGTAGCTTCTTTGCTGACAGCTTCCATGGAGCGGAGCAGCGGAGTCTTTTTATCGAGTGCCTCGCCGCTGTAAGAACAAAAGGCAGTTGGGATACAGAGTGTATGTCCCTTGATGAATGCGAAAGATGTAGGATCCCATGCGGTATAGCCGCGGGCTTCGAAGGTGGCACGTAAGCCGCCTGACGGGAAACTGGACGCGTCCGGCTCGCCTTTTACAAGTTCTTTTCCGGAAAATTCCATGATCGCTTCGCCGACACCTGTCGGAGAGAGGAAGCTGTCATGCTTTTCAGCAGTGATGCCTGTCATCGGCTGGAACCAGTGTGTGAAGTGGGTAGCCCCATGTTCCAGTGCCCATTCTTTCATGGCAACGGCTACAGAGTTTGCGACATCAAGTTCCAGGTGGGAACCACTGTTGATGGTCTTTGCAAGTGCTTTGTAGACATCCTTCGGGAGACGTGCTTTCATTTCGGAGTCGTTGAATACAAGACTTCCATACAGTTCAGGAATGTTTTTGCTCATAGATATTTCTCCTTTCAACTCCGCTGGGGAACCTCATTGCTCCCCGTATGCGGGAAATTATACTTGAGTTGCTGTCTGTCCCTGGGTGGGGAACAGACAGACATCATTTTACG
Source organism: Paludibacteraceae bacterium (assembly GCA_963646925.1). GTDB lineage: Bacteria > Bacillota > Clostridia > Lachnospirales > Lachnospiraceae > Pilosibacter. The sequence continues at coordinate 17,100 of CAVIYT010000161.1, read as the reverse complement.
GACAACGTTATGAAGTATGGGGGGTATGGAGAACGTCCGTAAAATGCGAGAAGGGCGCCGGGGTGTATGTATCATGCACCCAAGCGCCCTTGCTCTTATGGTGGTATAATATACTCGTTTTTCGGGATTTGTCAACACATTTTTTTGAAAAAAATTTCGGTCACAGACAGTGTTCCTATTATTAAGCATTTTTCTATTTCTCATAAATTTCTTGCAGCCTGGGGAATGAAAAGCCGTTTCATCCAGTTTTCACCATGCGCACGAGAGCCTGCTTCCATATAGGGGAGTCCCATGGAAATAATTGGATGAAAAAACTTTAACAAAGTGTAAAAAAACTACTTTACAAATCGGGAAAAATGGAATATATTAGTTCCATATTTTTTTAGCGCAGTGAAAAACAAAACCTATGAGCATTTAAACCTGCGTAAAAATAAGTTTCATATGAATGCAGTTGATTAGACAAAGGTGTCAGAGTCTTAGTACTTCTGTCACCTTTTTTTACATGACAGCTTTCAGCATTATATGAAACAGAGTTTCCCCACATTAACAGTAATATAAACTTGGAGGTAAGGTATGGCAGTTAAATACGTATTCGTCACGGGAGGCGTTGTCTCCGGACTCGGCAAAGGTATTACAGCCGCATCCCTTGGACGTCTCTTAAAAGCAAGAGGTTACCAGGTAACGATGCAGAAGTTCGATCCTTATATCAATATCGATCCGGGTACCATGAATCCGATCCAGCATGGAGAGGTGTTCGTCACAGACGATGGAACAGAGACCGACCTGGACCTTGGACATTATGAGCGCTTTATTGATGAAAGCCTTGATAAGAATTCCAACGTGACCACCGGTAAGATCTACTGGACCGTTCTTCAGAAAGAGCGTCACGGAGACTTCGGCGGAGGTACCGTACAGGTGATCCCCCACATCACCAATGAGATCAAGGCGAGATTTTACCGCGCAAAATCCTCGGATGAGAATCGCATTGCGATCATCGAGGTCGGCGGAACCGTCGGCGATATCGAGAGCCAGCCGTTCTTAGAGGCGATCCGTCAGTTCCGTCACGAGATCGGATATCAGAATTCCGTTCTGATCCATGTAACACTTGTTCCATATTTAAAGGCATCCGGTGAATTAAAGACAAAACCGACCCAGCAGAGCGTAAAAGCCCTTCAGGGAATGGGAATCTCCCCGGATGTGATCGTATGTCGTACAGAAGTACCGCTTGAGGACGGCATCGAGGGCAAGATCGCGTTATTCTGCAACGTTCCGGAAGACCATGTTCTCCAGAACCTGGATGTTGAATATTTATACGAAGCTCCGCTTGCGATGGAAAAAGAGCGCCTGGCCCATGTGGTATGTGAGTGCTTAAATCTTCCGTGTCCGGAGCCGCAGCTCGGTGACTGGAAACAGATGGTGGACGCGTTAAAGAATCCGACAAACGAAGTTACCATCGCCCTGGTAGGAAAATATATCCAGCTGCATGACGCTTACCTTAGCGTTATGGAAGCGTTGAAGCACGGCGGCATCGCAAACCGCACAAAAGTATCCATCAAGTGGGTGGATTCCGAGTTCTTAAAACCGGAGATCCTCGACGATACCTTTGCAGGCGTTGACGGAATCATCATTCCTGGCGGCTTTGGTTCCAGAGGAACCGAGGGCATGATCCTTGCGGCCAATTACGCGAGAGAGAATAAGATCCCGTTCCTTGGAATCTGTCTTGGCATGCAGATGGCCATGGTGGCATTCGCGAGAAACGTCCTGGGTTACGCGGACGCCAACAGCTCCGAGTTAAATCCGGAAACAACACATCCGGTGGTTGACCTGATGCCGGATCAGAACGGCGTGGAGAACCTTGGTGGAACCTTACGTCTTGGCTCTTATCCGTGTGTTCTCGATAAGAAATCCAAGGCATACGCGCTTTACGGCACAGACACGATCAATGAGCGCCACAGACATCGTTTCGAAATCAACAACGATTACCGCGATGACTTTACATCCCACGGCATGATGATCTCCGGACAGTCCCCGGACGGTCATATCGTTGAGATGATCGAGCTCCCGGATCACCCGTTCTATGTAGGTATCCAGGCTCATCCGGAATTTAAGTCAAGACCGAACCATGCGCACCCGCTCTTCGCAGGCTTTGTTGAGAGCGCGGAGGAGCAGGGCGTACTCAGACGCGCAAAGAAGCTTCTCATGAAGAGAAACCATCTCTCCGAGCCGGAGGCACACCGTTATCTCCAGAAGACAAGCATGGACACAGGAAGAACCATGGCGGAGAGCGCCCATATGGTTACCATGCTGATCCAGGAAGATTAATCACTGCCTGCGCAGAGGTTTTTGACCGAAAAGTCGGTAATGATTCGGCACTGCAGTGGACTATTGCGAAAAAAAGTTAAAGCATTTGCCGGATTTTTACTGCAGTTTTTGCATATGTGTGGTATATTTATTCATGAAATTTCCCACATGCATTTACAGAAAGAGAGGATTTTAGACATGTTTAAAGTCAATGAAAATTTCGCCAAGCTGCCAGGCAGCTATCTGTTCGCGAATATCGCAAAGAGAGTATCCGCATTTCAGGCAGAGCACCCGGAAAAGGAGATCATCCGTCTCGGAATCGGTGATGTGACACAGCCGATCGCTCCGGCGATCATCGAGGCTATGCACAAGGCGGTCGATGAGATGGGCCATGCCGAGACATTTCGCGGCTACGCTCCGGAGCAGGGCTATGACTTTTTAAGAAATATTATCGCAAAAGAGGATTTCCAGGCAAACGGCTGCGACATCTCCGCTGACGAGATCTTTGTATCCGACGGCGCGAAGTGCGACTGCGGAAATATCCAGGAATTATTCTCCTTAGACAGCGTTGTCGCTGTGTGCGACCCGGTATACCCGGTATATGTGGATTCCAACGTTATGGCAGGCCGCAGCGGTCTTTACAACGGCGAGACTGGACGTTTCGACAAGATCGTCTACATGCCGTGTACTGCTGACAACGGATTCCTTCCGGAGTTCCCGAAGGAACACGTAGACCTGATCTATCTCTGCTTCCCGAACAACCCGACAGGTGAAGCAATCAAGAAGACAGATCTTCAGGCATGGGTAGACTACGCGAACAAGAACGGCGCTGTAATCATCTACGACGCCGCTTACGAGGCATATATCACAGAGGCTGGAATCCCGCACTCCATCTACGAGTGTGAGGGCGCTAAGACCTGCGCCATCGAGCTGCGCAGCTTCTCCAAGAAAGCTGGATTTACCGGCATGCGTCTCGGCTTTGCTGTAATTCCGAAGGACTTAAAGTGCGGCGATGTGAGCCTAAACGCAATGTGGATGCGCCGTCAGGGATCCAAGTACAACGGAACTCCGTACATCATCCAGCGTGCCGGTGAGGCAGTATACTCTCCGGAAGGAAAAGCACAGGTGACAGAGCAGATCGCGCGCTACATGAAGAACGCAAAGACCATCTACACAGGCTTAAAAGATGCAGGCTTTACCGTATACGGCGGCGTAAACTCCCCGTATATCTGGTTGAAGACCCCGAACGACATGAAGTCCTGGGATTTCTTTGATTTCCTGTTAAACAACGCAGGTATCGTAGGTACTCCTGGCGCTGGTTTCGGTCCGTCCGGTGAGGGCTACTTCCGGATCACTGCATTTGGAACTTACGAAAATTCTTTAAAAGCACTTGACAGAATCAAAAATCTCTGATAAAACATAAAACATCAAAAAGATATCAAACAAAGGCGTTGAAGGAAACTCCCTTTCGAAAGACTTTACAGAGAACCGTGTGACAGCTGAGAGCATGGAAGAAATGAGAAAGGCGGGAACGCTCCGGAGCCGGCTGCTCGAAGATCGGATACGATGGTAGGACAGCACGCAAGCCGCACGTTACGCGGCCGAGTCGTTAGGATGATGGTCCGACAGCGAAAGCGGCGACTCATGAGTGGCATGGAAATGCAATGCGGGTGGTACCGCGGGTGATAAAAGATCCCGTCCCGGAGAATTATTTAAGCAAGATTCTCCGGGGCGGGATTTTTGCTTGTTACAGTAACTTTTTATTTATTTTAAAAGCCTCAATTACCCCACAAATTTAGGAGGAACAGATTATGGAGTTTGTAACAGGATTAGAAGACAGAAAAGTAAAAACTCTTGAAGAACTGGAAAGAGAAGAGTCCGTTGGTACCGAAGTCACCGTAGAAGGCATGGTACACAGTATCCGCGATATGGGAGAGATCTCCTTCGTGATCTTGAGAAGCCGGGATGGCCTCTTACAGACCGTGATCCAGGCAGGAACGGAAAAAGGAGTTCTTTCCGAGATCCGTGAAGGCCAGGCGGTCCGCGTGAAAGGTACGGTCTGCAAGGAAGACCGAGCTCCTCACGGAATCGAGATCCATCTGACCGATGCCGAGATTCTCTCAAGACCGGAAGAGCCGATGCCTATCGCAATCGACAAATGGAAACTTCCGACATCTTTGGAGGCAAACTTAAACCGTCGTGCCATTGCCCTCAGAAACGTCCGTGAGCGCGCGAAATTCCGGATCCAGGAAGGCATCTGCCGCGGCTTCCGTGAGTTTATGACAAGCCAGGGATTCACCGAGATCCATACCCCGAAGATCGGCGCAAAATCCGCAGAGGGCGGCGCAAACCTCTTTAAACTCCAGTACTTCCACAGACCGGCAGTTCTGGCACAGAGCCCGCAGTTCTACAAACAGATGATGGTCGGCGTGTTCGACAGAGTCTTTGAGACAGGTCCGGTGTTCCGTGCAGAGAAGCACAACACAAAGAGACATTTAAACGAGTACACAAGCCTTGATTTCGAGATGGGATTTATCGACAGCTTCATGGATATCTGCAGGATGGAGACAGCGATGCTCCAGTACGTGGTAGAGATCCTGAAAAAGGATTACGCGAAAGAGATCGCCCTCTTAAAGATCGAACTTCCGAACGTGGAAAAGATCCCGTTCGTCCGCTTCGATGAGGCGAAACGCCTGATTGCGGAAAAGTATGACAGACAGATCAGAAGCCCGCACGACTTAGAGCCGGAGGAAGAGGCGCTGATCGGTGAGTACTTCAAATCTGAGTACGGCGCGGATTTCGTTTTCGTCACCCATTATCCGTCAAAGAAACGTCCGTTCTACGCGATGGACGACCCGGAGAACAAAGAATTTACCTTAAGCTTCGACCTTTTATTCCGCGGTCTTGAGATCACAACAGGCGGTCAGAGAATCCACGATTACGAGACACTCTTAAAGAAGATCGAGGAGAAAGGCATGGACACCGAGGGAATGGAAGATTACCTCGACTGCTTCAAATACGGAATGCCGCCGCACGGTGGTCTCGGAATCGGTCTGGAACGTCTGACCATGAAGATGATCGGCGAGGACAACGTCCGCGAGGCGTGCCTGTTCCCGAGAGATATGACAAGATTAAAACCGTGATGAGATAGAGAAAGGACTTGAAAAATTATGGCAGAGATGATCACCGATAAGACCATGGATGAGATCGAGATCCTGGCAAAACTTCACCTGACAGAAGAGGAAAAAGAGAAATCGAGACAGGATCTTCAGCAGATGCTCGATTATGTAGATATGTTAAATAAGCTGGATACCTCCGATGTGGAACCGCTGACCCACATCTTCCCGATCAAAAACGTGTTCCGCGAGGATGTCGTTTTAGAAAGTACCCCGAAGGAAGAGCTGTTAAAGAATGCGCCGAAGGAAAAGGACGGTCAGTTCCTTGTTCCAAAGACCATCGGTTAGGAGGAGAACGGATATGCAGATACTGGAACTTTCCGCCACAGAGCTGGCAAAGAAGATAAAAGCAGGCGAGATCTCCGTTACAGAGGCCGCAGAGGCATCCCTGGCGCAGATCGCGAAAGAAGATAAAAAGATCAACGCGTACCTCACCGTTGACGAGGAAAAGGTCCTCGCACGGGCGAAAGAAGTAGAAGCGGGCATCCGCGCTGGAAAATATACAGGACCGTTAGCGGGCGTGCCGATCGCCGTAAAAGATAACATCTGTACAAAGGGAATGAAGACCACATGCGCGTCCAGGATCCTCGAAAACTTCGTTCCATTCTACGACGCGACAGCAGTCACACGGATCACGGACGCAGGAATGGTGATCCTTGGAAAGACAAACATGGACGAGTTCGCCATGGGAAGTACCACAGAGACTTCCGCCTTCGCGGTGACAAAGAACCCGTGGGATACAGAACATGTTCCGGGCGGTTCCTCCGGCGGTTCCTGCGCGGCAGTTGCGGCAGGTGAGTGCTTCGCGGCTCTCGGTTCCGATACCGGCGGATCCATCCGTCAGCCGAGTTCCTACTGCGGTGTCACAGGTATCAAACCCACATATGGAACCGTTTCCCGTTTCGGCCTTGTAGCTTACGCCTCTTCCCTGGACCAGATCGGACCCATCGGCAAGAACGCAGCCGACTGCGCGGCTCTCCTTGAGACGATCACAAGCCACGACGAGAAGGACAGCACATCCATGGAGCGGAAAGGCACCGATTTTACTTCTGCCATCGGAAAAGACATCCGCGGCATGAAGATCGGTATCCCGAAAGAGTACCTGTCCGATGGACTGGATCAGGATGTAAGGGCGGCTGTTGAGCAGTGCGCGTCCTACTTAAAGGAATGCGGGGCAGAGGTAGAGTACTTTGATCTTGGTCTCATGGAGTACACGATCCCGGCATATTACGTGATCGCAGCCGCGGAGGCAAGCTCCAACTTAGAGCGTTTCGACGGTGTAAAATACGGATACCGCGCGAAAGAATACGAAGGTCTCCACGACATGTATAAGCGTTCCAGATCCGAGGGATTCGGACCGGAGGTCAAGAGAAGAATTATGCTCGGCTCCTTCGTTTTAAGCTCCGGATATTACGACGCATATTATTTAAAGGCACTGAAGGTACGTGCCCTGATCAAGAAAGCCTTTGATGAGGCATTCGCAAAATACGACATTATTTTAGGACCGGCAGCTCCGACGGCGGCACCGAAGATCGGTACGTCCCTGAGTGATCCGATGAAGATGTATTTAAGCGATATTTATACGGTTGCCGTCAACCTGGCAGGTCTTCCGGGACTCACGGTTCCGTGCAGCGTAAACGAGAAAGGACTTCCGATCGGTGTCCAGCTTCTCGGGGACTGCTTCAAAGAAAAGACCCTGTTTGCCGCAGCATCCGCCATTGAGAATGTCCGCGGTGGATGGACACTTCCGTTTGCCAGAAAGGAGACCTTATAATGAAACAGTATGAAACCGTCATTGGTCTTGAGGTCCATGTGGAGTTAGCCACAAAAACAAAAATTTTCTGCGGATGCAAAACAGATTTCGGCGCGGCACCGAACACCCATGTGTGCCCGATCTGTACCGGTATGCCGGGATCTCTTCCTATATTAAATAAGAAAGTCGTTGAGTTCGCCCTCCGCGCCGGACTCGCCTTAAACTGCGAGATCAACCAGTTCTGCAAATTCGACCGTAAGAACTACTTCTACCCGGATAACCCACAGAACTACCAGATCTCCCAGTTATACCTGCCGATCTGCCACGACGGCTATGTGGAGCTTGAGACGGCAGCAGGAACGAAGCGCATCGGGATCCACGAGATCCATATGGAGGAAGATGCCGGAAAGCTTGTCCATGATGAGTGGACCGACAGTTCTTTAGTCGATTACAACCGAAGCGGCGTGCCGCTTATCGAGATCGTATCGGAGCCGGATATGCGAAGCGCGGACGAGGTCATCCAGTACCTGGAACACCTCCAGTCCACAATGCAGTACCTCGGCGTTTCCGACTGCCGTCTCCAGGAAGGTTCCATGCGTGCGGACGTAAACCTTTCCGTCCGCGAGGTGGGAAGCCCGGTATTCGGAACGAGAACCGAGATGAAGAACTTAAACTCCTTTAAGGCTATCGCCCACGCCATCGAGGGCGAACGGGAGCGCCAGATCGAGCTTCTCGAAGATGGCCGCGCCGTTGTCCAGGAGACGAGACGTTGGGATGACAACAAGGAATCCTCCCATGCGATGCGTTCCAAGGAGGATGCGAAGGATTACCGCTATTTCCCGGATCCGGATCTTCCGCCGATCGATATTTCCGACGCCTGGATCGCTTCCATCCGCGCGGCACAGCCGGAGTTAAAGAAAGCAAAATCAAAGAGATACCAGTCAGAGTATGGACTTAGCGCCTACGACGCGGATATCCTCACCGGTGACAAAGCTCTCGCGGAGCTCTTTGAGAACACCATCAAGGCCGGCGCGGCGCCGAAGAAGGCAGCAAACTGGCTGACCGGTGAGACACTCCGCCTCTTAAAGGAGAAGGAATTAGAGGCATCAAAGATCACCTTTACCGCGGAGCATCTGGCATCGCTCATCGCCCTTCTTGAAAAGAGCGTCATCAACAACCAGACCGCGAAGGACGTGTTCGCTGTCATGTTCGAGTCTGATGTGGACCCGGCCGCTTATGTCGAGGAACACGGGCTCAAGATGGAGAGCGATTCCGGTCTTTTGGAGGAGACTGTGAAGAAGATCCTGGAGGCGAACCCGAAGGCTGTGGGTGAATTAAAAGAAGGAAAAGACAAAGTCATCGGATTCCTCATGGGACAGGTCATGAAGGAGATGAAGGGAAAAGCGAACCCGGCACAGGTGAGTGAGATGATCCACAAACTCGTTCAAGGCTAAAATTACGGATAAAAGCTGTTTGAATGCAGCCATATGACGAAGCACAAAATGGCCACAGGTCATAAGGCATCTGCCGGAGGCAGGTCTGGCAGATGGTATAAACATATATAATTAGAAAAAAGTCATGATAACCAGGCTTAAATTTCACCCTGGCTGTCATGGCTTTTTTTCCTGTTTCTTCTATATATAAGGTATTATCTTCCAAAAACCTGTCATTTTCTGTTCATGAAAAGTGCATGAAAAAGGTATTGATTTTATGAAAGGTATTTAGTATATTAATTACTATAAAAGTCCCGGAGAATGGCTGTGAGTTTCTGCGCATTCGATGGGATGATCCACGTTCCGGGAATGTCTGGTAAAATTTCTGGAGCGCGGACAGGAATTGGAGAGAAAAACATGATAAAAATTGCAGTAGACGCCATGGGCGGGGACAACGCCCCTGGAGAGATCGTAAAGGGCGCTGTCGATGCGGTCACAGAGCGAAATGACATTACGGTCTGTTTAACAGGACAGAAAGATGTCATCGAAAAAGAGCTCTCGAAATATACCTATAAAAAAGAGCAGATCGAGATCGTTGATGCCCCGGAAGTGATCGAGACGGGAGAGCCGCCAGTCAACGCGATCCGTAAGAAAAAGAATTCTTCCCTCGTGGTCGGTCTGAACCTCGTAAAAAATGGGGAAGCTGACGGCTTTGTATCTGCCGGAAGCTCCGGAGCCGTTCTCGTCGGAGGACAGGTCATCGTGGGCCGTGTCAAAGGCGTGGAACGCCCGCCGCTTGCACCGTTGATCCCGACGGAAAAGGGAGTTTCCCTTCTGATCGACTGCGGCGCGAACGTTGACGCGAGACCATCCCACCTGGTACAGTTCGCTCAGATGGGTTCCCTCTATATGAAATATGTGATGGGAATCGAGAATCCGCGTGTGGCGATCGTCAATATCGGCGTGGAAGAGGAAAAAGGAAATGCCCTCGTAAAAGAGACATTCCCACTCTTAAAAGAGTGTAAAAATATCAACTTCATCGGAAGTATCGAAGCCCGTGAGATCCCCCACGGCGGCGCGGATGTGATCGTCTGCGAGGCCTTTGTCGGAAACGTGATCTTAAAGCTCTATGAGGGCGTAGGCGCGACGATGATGACGATGGTGAAAAAAGGCCTGATGAGTGATCTTCGAAGCAAGATCGGCGCACTTCTCATCAAACCGGCGTTAAAATCCACGTTAAAGAGTTTTGACGCGAGCCAGTACGGCGGCGCGCCGCTCTTAGGCTTAAAGGGACTTGTTGTGAAGACCCACGGAAGTTCCAAGGCGAAAGAGGTCAAGAACTCGATCATCCAGTGTATCTCCTTTAAGGAGAACGAGATCTCGGATAAGATCAGGGAGTGCCTTGCCCCGGAAGAGACAGAAGCCTAACTGTCTGGCCGGACGCAACCTGCGCCGCGGTCCAAACAGCTACACATTATAAAATCAAATTTAAATTATTAAGCAAAATAAGAGAGGATGGACATTATGGAGTTTGAAAAATTACAGCAGATCATCGCAGAGGTTCTCAATATCGATCCGGAGGAGATCACAATGAACACAACATTCGTTGATGACCTCGGAGCTGATTCCCTGGATGTATTCCAGATCATCATGGGTATCGAGGAAGAGTTCGATATCGAGATCCCGACAGAAGAGGCTGAAAAGATCGCAAGTGTCGGCGATGCTGTTGAGGCAATCAAAAACGCATTAAATTAATTGTTAAGGAAAAGGTGTCTCGTTCTGGGACACCTTTTATCAAAGAGAAAGGCTTATACATGAAAGAAAAACTTGAAAAGCTTCAGGAAGTGATCGGATACCGCTTTAAAGATCCGGGACTCCTGACCCATGCACTGACACACAGCTCCTACGCGAATGAAAAGCACTGGGATAAGACCCGTTGCAACGAGCGTCTGGAATTCTTAGGCGACGCGGTTTTAGAGGTCATCTCCAGCGATTTTTTATTTCACAATTTCCCGGAGATGCCGGAGGGCGAGATGACAAAGCTCCGCGCGAGTCTTGTCTGCGAGCCGACGCTTGCCTACTGCGCGGAAGTGATCCCGTTAGGCGATTACCTGCTTCTCGGAAAGGGCGAGGACCTAACCGGCGGAAGAAAGAGACCTTCTGTGGTATCCGACGCAATGGAAGCCGTGATCGGCGCGATCTATCTGGATGGTGGTCTTGCTAATGCAAAAGAGTATATCCATCGCTTTATCCTGAATGATATTGAACATAAACAGCTCTTTTACGATAGCAAAACTATCCTGCAGGAAATGGTCCAGGCAAAGTACAAAGAGACTCTTGTCTACGAACTCGTAAAAGAGGAGGGACCGGACCACAATAAGTCCTTCGAGGTTTGCGTAAAAATCGGAGATGAGGAGATCGGAAGAGGTCTCGGACGGACAAAGAAAGCGGCAGAACAGGTTGCCGCCTACCACGGAATCTGTAAGATCAAATGATCCGGCGTTCTCAGTGGTTCAAATTTATAAATAGGAAATATAACGCATGTATTTAAAAAGTATCGAAGTACAGGGATTCAAATCCTTCGCGAACAAGATCGTATTTGAGTTCCACAACGGAATTACCGGCATCGTTGGTCCGAACGGAAGCGGAAAGAGCAATGTTGCCGACGCAGTCCGCTGGGTGCTCGGTGAGCAGAAAGTAAAACAGCTCAGAAGTTCCTCCATGCAGGACGTGATCTTCTCCGGAACGGAGACGAGAAAGCCCCAGGGCTTTGCCTACGTGGCCATCACCCTGGATAACTCTGACCACCAGCTTGCCATCGATTACGATGAGGTCACCGTCTCCAGGCGGATCTACCGGTCCGGTGAGAGCGAATATCTCTTAAACGGCAGTGCCTGCCGCTTAAAGGATATCAACGAGCTTTTCTATGATACCGGTATCGGTAAAGAGGGTTACTCCATCATCGGACAGGGCCAGATCGATAAGATCTTGAGCGGACGTCCGGAGGACCGCCGGGAACTCTTTGACGAGGCGGCGGGAATCGTAAAATTTAAGAGAAGAAAAGCCATCGCCCAGAAGAAACTCGAGGATGAGAAGCAGAATCTCGTCCGCGTGTCGGATATCTTAAGCGAACTGGAAAAGCAGGTGGGTCCTCTCGCGAAACAAGCGGAGACGGCGAAAGAGTATTTACGGTTAAGAGAAGAATTAAAGCGCTTTGATGTCAATCTCTTCCTGTCCGACTTAAAGACCATCGAGGATCAGAAGCGGGAACTCACCCAGAAAGAACACACGGTAACCGGCGATATGGAAGACACCAAGGCCGCTGCCGAAGCTTTAAAAGAAGAGTATGACCGGATCTCCGAGGCGGTTCGGCTCCTGGACGAGAAGATATCCGAAAAGCAGAATGCCGCGAACGAGGCGAAAATGTCCGCGGGAAATCTGGAAGGACGGATCAACGTCTTAAGAGAGCAGATCCACGCGGAAGAGTTAAACGCGGAACATATTAAAAACAGAACTGCTGCCATCGATGAGGAATTATCCGCGAAAAATAAAGAGCAGGAGTCCATCAAGCAGGAGAGGGAAACTCTTGGAAATAAGATCCAGGACGTTCTGGAGCATCTCTCCGACGCGGAAGCTGCCTTAAAGATCTCCGGGACTCACGCTGACAGTCTTGAGCAGTCCATCGAACAGTTGAAAGGCGCGCTGATCGCGGCCCTGAATGAAAAATCAGAGTTATCCGTAAAGAAGCAGCGCTACGACACAATGTTAGAGCAGGTCCAGGTCCGCAGATCCGAGGTTGCCCAGAAGCTCTTAAAAGTAAAGAGCGATGAGGAAAACTGGGACAACCAGATCGCGGAGCAGAACGAGCGCCTGGCTGCCATCGACGCTGAGATCGAAAAGCTTCTCTCCCAGGCAGAGGCCTTAGAGGAGGAAGTGAAGGCGGCAAACGAGGAGATCCGCCGCTTAAACAGAAATTTAAGCCACACGGAACAGGATTACCACACCGCCCACACAAAGCTGGAGTCCCTGCGGAACCTGGCGGAGCGGTATGACGGTTATGGAAACAGCATCAAGCGCGTCATGGAAGTCCGTGGCCGCGTGAAAGGCATCCACGGCGTCGTTGCGGACCTGATCGATGTGCCGAAGGAATATGAGATCGCCATCGAGACGGCTCTCGGCGGTTCGATCCAGAACATCGTCACCGATTCCGAGCAGACCGCGAAGGTCCTGATCGAACACTTAAAAAAGAACCGTTTCGGACGGGCAACCTTCCTTCCGTTATCCGCGATCTCCGCGGGAAATGGATTCAACACACCGGGTGCCTTAAAAGAACCGGGTGCCATCGGAATCGCCGCTGATCTTGTCCGTGTGCGTCCGGAATACCAGACCCTGGCGAGATACCTTCTCGGCCGTGTCCTTGTGGTGGACCACATCGATAATGCCATCGCCATCGCGAGAAAATACCGCCATTCCATCCGGATCGTAACTCCGGAGGGAGACCTCTTAAATCCAGGCGGATCCATGAGCGGCGGTGCCTTCAAGAACTCCAGCAATCTCCTCGGAAGAAAGAGGGAGATGGAGGAATTAGAAGAGGCCTGCAAGAAAGCCCTTACCACCGTGGATAAGATCCAGGCGGAGACCGTATTCCAGGAGGGAATCTTCCAGGAAAAGAGCGGGGAGCTGGAAGCCGTCAAGAATAATCTCCAGAAACAATATCTGGCAGAAAATACAACAAAGATCGCGTTAAAACAGCTGGAGGGAAAGAAGGAGGAACTCTATGAGTCCTCCGCGGACATGAACCTGGAAAACCGCCAGCTGGAAGAGCAGATCCATGAATTGAGAAACAGTCTCGCTGGCATCGCGAAAGAGATGGAACGTCTGGAACAGGAAAACACCGACCGGAACGCGAAGATCGAGACCGATTCCGCCGCCTTAGAGCAGGCGAAGGAAGACAGGGATCACGCGTCCGCCGCGCTCTCCGAAGTTCAGCTGGAGGCAGCGAACTTAAAGCAGCAGGATTCCTTCCTCGATCAGAATATCCATCGACTTGAGGATGAGAAGGAACGTCTCCTCACCGAAAAAATGTCTCTCCGTGACGGACATGCGGACAGTAAGAATGAGGTGGAGAAACGCCTGGCACAGATCGAAGAGTTGAAGACTCAGATTGAAAATGCCGGCAAAGACGCGGAGACCTATTATCAGGAGATGGCTTCCGCCCAAGAAGAAAAAGCTGCAAAGAATGAAGCCCAGAAGGGATTCTTTGAGAAGCGGGAAGCGCTCTCCGCGAGAATTTCCGATCTTGATAAAGAACTTCTCCGTCTCCAGAACCAGAGCGACAAGCTCGCTGAGCGCCAGGATGCCCAGGTGGACTATATGTGGAATGAATATGGTCTCACCTTCTCGACGGCGGAGCTCTTAAGGGATGAGACCCTGGACAACCCGGCGGACATGAAGCGCCAGATCGCGGAACGAAAGAACGCGATCCGCGGTCTCGGAAACGTCAATGTCAATGCCATCGAGGATTACAAAGAGATCTCCGAGCGCTACGAGTTTATGAAGACCCAGCATGATGACCTCATCACGGCACAGGATGCCCTCTATAAGATCATCGAGGAGCTGGATGCCGGAATGCGCAAGCAGTTCACTGAAAAATTTGCCCTGATCCGGGCAGAGTTTGACAAGGTATTCCGGGAACTCTTCGGAGGCGGACACGGAAGCCTGGAACTCATCGAGGATGAAGATATCCTGGAAGCGGGAATCCAGATCATCTCCCAGCCGCCGGGAAAGAAACTCCAGAACATGATGCAGATGTCCGGCGGAGAGAAGGCCCTGACGGCCATCGCCCTGCTGTTCGCGATCCAGAATTTAAAGCCGTCGCCGTTCTGTCTCCTGGATGAGATCGAGGCGGCCCTGGACGATTCCAACGTGGACCGCTACGCGAAATATCTGCATAAACTGACAAAGCATACCCAGTTCATCGTCATCACACACCGTCGAGGCACCATGGTCGCTGCTGACCGTCTCTACGGAATCACGATGCAGGAGAAAGGTGTATCCACACTCGTATCCGTGAACCTGATTGAAAATGATTTAAAATAGGGAGGATTCGTATGGAAGAGAAGAAAAAAGGCTTTTTCTCACGCCTTGTGGAAGGTCTCACAAAGACCAGAGAAAACATCGTATCCGGAATGGATTCCATCTTTTCCGGCTTCTCCGCGATCGATGACGATTTCTACGAGGAGTTGGAAGAGACCCTGATCATGGGTGATATGGGAATCCAGACCACCATGGCGGTCATCGAGGACTTAAAGAAGACCGTCAAAGAGCAGCATATCAAGGACCCGGAGCAGTGCCGTGAAGCGCTGATCGCCAGCATCCGCAGCAAGATGGATCTCGGGGAGAACGCCTACGAGTTTGAAAACCGGAAGTCTGTCGTTCTCGTCATCGGCGTCAACGGTGTAGGAAAGACCACCTCCATCGGTAAACTCGCGGATCAGTTGAAGGCAGAGGGCAAAAAAGTTGTCCTTGCCGCAGCCGATACCTTCCGTGCCGCGGCCATCGACCAGCTTGCCGAGTGGGCAAACCGCGCGGGTGTGGAGCTGATCGCCCAGAAAGAGGGATCCGATCCTGCTGCCGTGATCTACGACGCCATCTCCGCGACAAAGTCCAGAAATGCGGATGTGCTGATCTGTGACACGGCGGGAAGACTTCACAATAAGAAAAACCTCATGGAAGAGCTTAAGAAGATCAACCGGATCATCGACAAAGAATATCCGGAAGCCTACCGTGAGACTCTCGTGGTTCTCGACGGAACCACCGGCCAGAATGCCCTGGTACAGGCCCGCCAGTTCATGGAAGCCGCCGATATCACCGGCATCATCCTCACAAAGCTTGACGGAACCGCAAAGGGTGGAATTGCCGTTGCGATCCAGTCTGAGCTCGGCATCCCGGTAAAATATGTGGGAGTCGGAGAGAAGATCGATGACCTTCAGAAATTCAATTCTGAGGATTTCGTGAACGCCCTGTTCGCGAAGCAGCCGGAACAGTAAAAAGAATATGCGCAGGCATCTGCCTGTGTCAGAGACGGCCCGGCAATATACAGTAAATGACAGCAAAACGCTGTGACAATAAGGAGAATACAAATGGAAATGCAGGAACTCAGCCTCGAAAAGTTTGAAGAAGCTTCCGAGATCGTAAAAAAAGTGACCCAGGAGACAAAACTCATCTACAGTGAATATTTTTCTGAGCGTTACGGAAACAAAATCTACTTTAAGCCGGAGAACATGCAGCGCACCGGCGCTTACAAGGTACGCGGCGCATACTATAAGATCAGCCAGCTCACACCGGAAGAGCGCTCCCGCGGCCTGATCACCGCATCTGCCGGAAACCACGCCCAGGGCGTCGCTTACGCCGCAAAGCTTGCTGGCGTTAAGGCAACCGTCGTTATGCCGGTATCCACACCGCTTATCAAGGTAAACCGCACAAAATCCTACGGCGCTGACGTTGTCCTCTACGGAAATGTCTTCGATGAGGCATGCGCACACGCTTATGAGCTGGCTGACGAGCACGGATACACCTTCGTTCACCCGTTCAACGACTTGGAGGTCGCAACCGGACAGGGCAGTATCGCCATGGAGATCATCAAAGAGCTCCCGACCGTGGACTATATTCTTGTTCCAGTTGGCGGCGGCGGACTCTGCACAGGCGTCTCCACACTGGCAAAGCTCTTAAATCCGAAGATCAAAGTCATCGCTGTTGAGCCGACAGGAGCTGCCTGCTTAAAGGCATCCTTAGAGGCAGGAGAGGTTACCACCGTGTCCAAAATCAACACCATCGCTGACGGTACCGCGGTACAGACACCTGGCGACAAGCTGTTCCCGTATCTTCAGGCAAACGTGGATCATGTGATCACCGTGGATGACTCCGAGCTGACCTTATCTTTCCTTGATATGGCGGAGAACCACAAGATGATCGTTGAGAACTCCGGTCTTCTGACCGTAGCGGCCTTAAAGCATCTTGATTTCAAGGGCAAGAAAGTCGTATCCGTATTGAGTGGCGGAAATATGGACGTACTGACAATGGCTACCGTTGTCCAGAACGGACTGATGCAGAGAGACCGTATCTTCACCGTAAGCGTTATGCTTCCGGATAAGCCGGGCCAGTTAGCAGCTGTTTCTGCGCTGATTGCAAAGGAACAGGGCAACGTGATCAAGTTAGAGCACAACGTATTTGCGAACGTAAACCGTGCGGCGGGCGTAGAGCTTACGATCACTCTCGAGTCCTTCGGAACTGAGCATAAGGATCAGATCATCAAGGTCTTAGAGGCAGCAGGCTATTGCCCGATGATCGCCAGAACAAACGGAATTTATATGTAATCTTTACAGTAACTGTTCAGTAGGTCTGCGCACTTGCTGCGCTGACCGTAAGAAAGTATAGG
>CAVIYT010000160.1:22090-28778 GCA_963646925.1 Paludibacteraceae bacterium | reverse complement strand
CTTAAAATACGGAGATCCAGAGAAGGCCATGCAGTTCGGAAACGCCACATCCAGTGTCAAGAACACCGTACCTGGCGACCTCCCGTCCTCCGACTTCAAGGAGATCGACCGGATCATCCGGGAACATCACTCTACCGGTCCTGTTAGCGAGATGAACCGATAAATTTAGAAAATTTCACGAAAAAAGGTCTGGGTTTTCATCGCTCAGACCTTTCCTATTTTCATTCATACTGTTCTTCACAAATTTAATTGTATTTTTTTAATTCTATACAAAAAGTCTTTATTCTGCCCCACATTCACAGAAATTCTGGTATGTGCTGCAGAAAAAAATGCCGTGAGAAGCTTATCTCTGCTCCCCACGGCATTTTATTATAAAAAACTTCTTTACAGATCCAGATCAATAAACTCCAGATCGTCATCTTTCTCCTCCGCTTTCTTAGCCGGAGCTGCCTTCGGCGCCGCTTTCGCAGCTTCCGCCGCCAAGTTCTTGGAAAGATCTTTCTCCATATCCGCCACGTTCTTTCTCACCGGTCTTGCCGGTCTCTCCGGCGCGGCAGTTCTCTCGGAAACAGGCTCTGCTTTCACAGCTTCCTGTCTTTCCGCTGCCGGACGTCGTGTCGGAGCTGCTGCCGGTCTTCTGCGCGGGATCTGGATCTCCTCCTCATCCTCATCGAAGAGATCTTCCTCGCGGACAGCCGGTCTGGACGCCACTCTTCTCTCCGGCGCTTTCGCGGTCTTTCCGGATTTCTGCGCCTTTTTCGGCTCAGACTTTCTGTTTTTCCGTCCAGACTCATAATCATCATACTCATCGTATCCGCCCCGGCCCGGATTCTTCGGTGCCTTCGGCTTTCTGAGCAAAAGAACGATAATGATGATCACTAAGACGATGCTGAGTCCAAAGAGTCCGATCACAAGGATTCCGCGGATCTCATAATCCTTCAGCAGGCTGTTGTAATCCTCAGCAACCTTCAAGTACTTGCTGCGGGCATCCGCTGCGTCCGGATCCTGGAAGTAGCGCTGGAGCGTCATCTCCTTCTGATCGTAGCGGTAGAAGCCTTCCTCACCGCTCTCATTGCGTCCGTAAACGACACAGTACTCCGGCGCGGAATCGCCGCTGTCCTTCCAGATCCATCCATGAACCGTGTGGTCTCCGATATCGATGGTGCACTCAGCAAAGCCGTCCGGAAGCGCTGTTCCCTCCGGGATGCACTCAGGCGGAAGCACTACGATGGTCTTCTCCGCCATCTTCACGACTACATAAGCGGATAACGTTCCTGTCTCGCTGTTGTATACAAAGAAATCTCCGTTGCCGGAATCATCTGTCATGTAGAGCAGGGTCATTCCGGAGTCATCTGTGGCTGCCTTTACGGTTCTTCCCTCGTACTCGATCTCCGTCGCCGTAAATCCGGACGGAAGTTCAGAATCATCAAAGGTATCCGCAACGGTCCAGTTTCCGTCCTGACCGACAACGCCTGCGTTTGTCTCTGTGGAATCCGCGTCTGTCTCTCCATCGGAAGCCGCCGCGTCATCAGACTTTGTGACAACGATGGTGTAGGTCTTTGTGGTCTCCCCATTCTCCGCCGTTACGGTGCAGATGATGGTGTTCTCTCCGTCCTGGAGGTCATCGTTTCCGCTGACAGCCACCTTCGCGCCGCCATCCTTTGCCGGTGCGCTGACCGTGATGGAGGAAACATCACTGGAAACAGCGGCAGTATACTCCGTCACATCCGCGGAGAACGCCGGTTTTAAGGTACCAGGTGAGATCGTGAGGGACGCTAAAGACGCATCCTTTGAGGAAGTATCCGCCGCGTTGACCTTTACAGAGGAACTTCCAACATGGTCAAGTGTCACAGCCTTGGAATCGGCATCGTAAACTTCCTGGGATTTTACCGTGATGGAGGAGGTTCCG
Organism: Paludibacteraceae bacterium; assembly: GCA_963646925.1. Taxonomy (GTDB): domain Bacteria; phylum Bacillota; class Clostridia; order Lachnospirales; family Lachnospiraceae; genus Pilosibacter. The sequence continues at coordinate 26,869 of CAVIYT010000160.1, read as the reverse complement.
GCCTTTAAGGCATTGAATTTCAATGTAAAGCTGAATGTCTTCTGGTCGGCAGACTCCGCGGAACCGATGACACGGACGGATCCCGCACCGCCGTTTGAGTTCGTGCCGCTGACAAATTCCAGGGCATCCGCATCATACTGAAGCATCACATCCGAGGAACCGAGGGCTGCGTCCGCGATGATCTTCATCGTAATGGACACCTGTTCTCCCACCGAAGCGGTCGGGTCAGAAAATGAAAGTTTTCCGCTGGCCGCGAACGAAACCATCACACCAGTCGGCAGCAGCATGATCATCAGCGCGAACGCAAGAAGTCCCGCCGCCAGTTTTTTCATGTATTTATTCATATTTCTTTATCTCCTATTCCAGCTTTTTCCAGGCAGGCTATGGTCTGTTTCCATAATTTCTGCCTGGGTCTAAGCATAGTCTTTCCAGAAACGTATCTTCTTATGACCAGATATTCCCAGATCAATTGCCCGTCACAAGTTTTCCGCTGCCGGACGCGCCTTCCGGATAAGAACTCTGGGATCCAGAACTTGTACTTCCAGGACCAGAGGTACTGGAACTGCTTCCGCTGCCTGACGTTCCGGTGGATCCGCCAGGACCTACGGTGGATCCTGTGCTCGTCGATCCGCTGGAACTTCCCGTTGACGGGGAAACTACCGTAGTACTGCCGTTTCCGTTTCCTTTCGCGATGGAAACCTGGTATGTGCGGACATCACCGTTCTCCGCCTTCACTTCGATCTTCACGATTGTCGTTCCGCTTCCGAGGCTTACGGTTCCCGCTCCGCTGACAGATGCCTTGGAGTCGATCGCCGTCGCGCGAATATTGACGGAGGAAACGGAAGAATCCACAACGAGGTCATACTTCTCCGTATCCTTATTGAAGGTCGGTGTCAGGGAATATCCGTCGATGGTGATTCCTGACAGCTTGTTATTCGGGCTTCCTGTCACGGTCGGCTTCGCGCATGCGGTCTCCGGCATGTTGTTGAACACCGGGATCTTGAACACGAGCGCCTGTTTCTTCATCTCATCCGTGTAGGCTCTGGCAAGCTTCGCGCCCTCTCCGGCCGCACCTTCCACATTTGTCATATACTGATGTTTGTACGGGGTACTTCCCTGTACGTTAAACTTCTTTAAATAGAAGGTATCCTGTCCATTCTGCAGGAAGTTCTCGCTGTAGTAGGTCGCGCCGCCGATGATGGACTTCTCGATGGAATTCCACGGTCTTCCGTAGCTTCCTGACTGGGACGCGTACCAGAGACCTCTCGTGATGGCGGACATGGAACCCGATGCGAAAGCGCCGATATTAAAGAAGTTGTAGTAACCTTCATAACCGGAAGTCTTTCCTGAGATACTTCCCGATTTTCCGGTTCCCTGCTCCTGAAGGATCATGGCTCCTAGAACATACGGATTGACACCCGTCTGGGATGCCGCCTTCATAATAATATCCACATAAGTCTGGCCTGTCGGTACCGGAGATGTGGTTGATGCGCCGGTGTTGTCATCGGTGATGGCGGACGCGTCCATTCCCGGTCCATACTCGACCTCCGGGAGCGCCGTCGTGTACACCTTTCTCTGACTGATCGTGGAACTCACCGTAGATCCCGATCCCTCAAGACTCACGCCCTGACTTCCGGTGCTGGAGCTGCTTCCCGAGGAAGTTCCGCTGGATGTGCCGGAGCTCATTCTCGGACCATAATTTTCTCCCTGCTGAAGGGAACCGGAAGTCTCCGCGCTCGTGTTATTATTTACCGCCGAGGCGCTTCCCGATGTCTCCTGGACACTCTGAGCAACCGTCGTCTCCTCCGGCGTCTTTTCCAGGAATGTTCCTGTAATCAGGCTTGTAAGTCCCACCCTCGTCTGGGTGTTGCTGTCGTAGGCATGATGCAGGAACTGGAATACATAGGTATCATTTAAGAAATTTCGCGGATCCATATAATAGGCCACAATGTCCTTGGATGCAGCTACCCAGGATGCCCCGTCAAATCCGGTCCAGGTGCTGGTATTCCAGTCGTAGGCACCGTAATCTGTGGATTTCCAGGATGAAATGCTGGCCTTCGATACCAGGTTTGTTCCGACCGCTCCCTCTGCTTCCATCACATCGTTCCAGGTGAGCCCGGTCTTCTGTGCCTGGAAGACCCAAGTCGGGTGTTCCGTGTGGAGGATGCGCAAGGACACCTTGTAACTCTCCGGGAAACCCTGACTGTTTAAGTAACTCTCAAAACTGGAATCGTAGCTGTAGGATACCGGGAATTTGATATAGTCCGACCGGACATAACCTTCCTGTGTCCCGGAACCGGAGGAAAACTGGATCTTATACCATGTCTTTCCATCGGATCCCGCCGACTCGGAGACGACCGTCACAGCCGCCCCGTAAGCAAGTTTTTTTACGATAGATCCCGCTGTCCCCGGCGTGCTTCTCACGTTCAGGGTCGTGGCATTTACCGTCGCCGAACCCGTTGCCGCGTAGGCACTCGAAAGTCCGGATATCATTGTTCCGGTCTGGCCCGCGCAGTCCCCCAAAAGAACCGCGCCGAGCATCAGCGCCAGAAATCTTTTTTGTCTTTTTGTCATGTTTTCTTTTCTCCCACTGCCGGTTTTATGAAATTTTTGCAGAAAATCGACATCATACCCATTATAAAGACAAATGGACTTTTCTGTCAACCGCGCAGGAGAAACTTCACACAAATTCCAAATATTGCCGCATTTTCTTAATAAAAAGTTAAAAAAGAAATATGCCCGCCGTCTTCAGTATATACGGCAAAAAAGCCCGGCACCTCCTCACAGAAATGCCGGTCTTCATGTTTTTTCGTCAATTACTATTTAGATTTACTGCAAAATTAAACCGGATAAGCCTTGCTTGCCTTATCAGCGACCTTGCGGTCAACCTTTGTCTGCTGAGCTTCACGGTACTCGAAGAAGTCTTTTGCTACAGCCGGGAACAGAGCGTAGGATAATACATCCTCATCCTGCTGCTTCCACTGCGCGCACTCCTTCTCAAATTTCGGTAACTGCGGTTCGATCAGATCTGCTGGACGACAGGTGATCGGAGTTGCGTCACCGATGATCTTCTTCTGGACTTCTTTGTTGAACGGTTTAACCGTCTTACCAAATTCACCCATCATGATCTTCTTGGATTCCTTCGGAACCATCTTATATCTCTCGCCGGAAAGAACGTTCATTACAGCCTGTGTACCAACGATCTGGGAGGACGGAGTTACAAGCGGCGGCTCACCGAAGTCTTTTCTTACTCTCGGAATTTCCTCAAGTACTGCACGGTACTTGTCTTCCTGACCAGCTTCCTTTAACTGGGAAACGAGGTTGGAAAGCATTCCGCCCGGTACCTGGTACTGGAGAGTCTTGATATTTACACCGAGAACCTTCGGATTCAGAAGTCCGCTCTTTAAAGCTTCCTCACGAATCGGTGTGAAGTAATCGGTGATCTCTGCAAGCAGATTCTGGTCGTAACCAGTATCGTACTTGGTTCCGCGGAATGTCTCAACCATAACTTCGGTTGCCGGCTGGGATGTACCAAGAGCCAGCGGAGACATTGCGCAGTCAATGATATCGCAGCCTGCTTCCACAGCCTTTAAGTATGTCATGGAAGCAACACCGGAGGTATAGTGCGTGTGCAGGTCGATCGGCAGTTTAGTGCCCTGTTTTAATGCCGTAACAAGCTCGGAAGCCGCATACGGTGTTAAAAGACCAGCCATATCCTTGATGCATAGGGAATCAGCGCCCATGCTCTCGATCTCGGAAGCAATATTCTTCCAGTAATCAAGGGTATACGCATCGCCTAATGTGTAGCAAAGGGCGATCTGGGCATGTCCGCCTTCCTTCTTTGTTGCCTTAACGGCAGTCTCAAGGTTTCTGATATCATTCAGGCAGTCGAAAATACGGATAATATCAATACCATTTGCGATGGATTTCTGTACGAAGTACTCAACCACATCATCCGCATAGTGATTGTATCCAAGGATGTTCTGGCCACGGAACAACATCTGGAGCTTTGTGTTCTTAAAACCGGCTCTCAGCTTTCTGAGTCTCTCCCACGGATCTTCCTTCAGGAAACGCAGGCAGGCGTCAAAAGTAGCGCCGCCCCAGCATTCTACTGCATGGTAGCCAACTTTATCCATTTTGTCAACGATCGGAAGCATCTGGTCAGTCGACATTCTTGTTGCAAGAAGGGACTGCGGTGCGTCACGAAGAACGGTCTCGACGATCTTAACCGGCTTTTTCTGGATTTCTGCCATTTTATTATCCTCCTAAACCGGGATGTCTGCGGAAACAGACATCCCAAACATGAAATGTTCTGGTAAATCAGACTCCGAAGATAGCCATGAATGTACCGGCAGCAACGGCTGTACCGATAACACCAGCTACGTTCGGTCCCATAGCGTGCATGAGAAGGAAGTTTGTCGGGTCTGCCTCAGAACCAACCTTCTGTGATACACGGGCTGCCATCGGAACTGCGGATACTCCGGCAGAACCGATTAACGGGTTGACCTTACCACCTGTGAATTTGCACATGAGTTTTCCGAAGATAACGCCGGCAGCTGTACCGAACGCAAATGCGACAAGACCAAGGATGACGATCTTGATGGTTGTAACTTTTAAGAATGCCTCAGCACTTGTCGTAGCGCCAACGGAAAGACCGAGCACGATTACAACAATATACATAAGCGCATTGGACGCTGTCTCCTGTAACTGCTTAACAACGCCGGACTCACGGAAGAGGTTACCAACCATAAGCATACCAACGAGCGGAGCAGTTGTCGG
>CAVIYT010000160.1:603-21180 GCA_963646925.1 Paludibacteraceae bacterium | reverse complement strand
TACCCGGCATCGGAGCTGTAACTGCTACTGCGCCTGCTGCGCCAGCCGGTGCTGCTGCCGGTGCCGGTGCTGCTGCCGGTGCCGGTGCTGCTGCCGGTGCTGCTGTCGGTGCCGGTGTTGCCTTCGGTGCCGGTGCTGCCTTCGGAGCGGAAGCTACGCCTGTGAAGCCCTCTTCTACTGTTACTTCATATACATTACCGTTCACTGTGATTGTATAGTTTTTCATTGTAATTTCCTCCTGATAATATTAATTCCAGTTTCTGTTAGAAACACGTTTGATGGAGCGGACCACAAGTCCGTTGTCAACAGTCTCTTTTCCCTCGTAAGCTGCAACTGCCGCTGTGATTACGGAAACGAGCTCTGTATCATCGGTAAGGTCTTCTTCTACAACCGGTGCCGGTGCTACTGCCGGTGTCGGCGCTGCCACAGGTGCCGGCGCTGCTGCCGGTGCTGGTGCTTCCGCAGCTTTTTTTGCCTTCATCTTTGTTTCAAATACGTTGATGTATTTGAACAGGCCAATCAGCCAGCTGATGAAGATCAGGACTGCGAATACAACACCCATACCCATTAAGGTATTCATCGCAGCTTTCATCATCTTCTCACCTGTTGTGTAAGTCGGGGAGAAGGAAATCCCTTCAACCTTGCTAAGATCCTCGTCTGCGATAAGAGTAAACTCCATCGTTCTCTTCTCGTAAACAGTATTCATTCTTGCGGTATAGCCGTCATCACTTTTTGTTACGACAGCTGTATCGTTAGAAACAAATGTGCCAAGGTCATCCTTTACGGACTCCCAGGATTTCAACGCATTTTCCATGACAGTATCTTTGTTCTTGGCGCTTGTCGCAAGAGCCTGTTCCAAGGACGCTTCGTCCATCTGATTGAACAGATCCAGGTACTGCTGGGAGCCGGACTGCATCGCCATCTCGATCTGCGAATCGATCGTCTCGACGGTGTCAGCGGCTGCAGAGCATCCTGCAAGCGCGAAGAGGCAAACTGCCATGCAGAGTGCAAGCCAGATTCTTTTAATTCTCTGTTTCATATTTCAGCCACCTCATATTAGATCGTTCCGTGCTTTTTGGACGGACGATCCTCTCTTTTTGTGAACAGCATCTCAAATGCAGCGGCTACACGCTGTCTTGTCTCGGAAGCCTCGATGATATCATCTACATATCCTCTCTTTGCTGCCGCAAGAGCGCTTGCCTGCATCTCATTATACTGTGCTGTTTTCTCATTGATCAGGGCTGCCGCATTGTCAGCCTTTGCAATCTCGTCAGCATACATGATCTTTACAGCCGGTGCTGCTTCCATAACGCCAATCTTCGCATTCTTCCATGCGTATACAATGTCAGAACCGATGGATTTGCTGTTCATGGTGAGACCTGCTGTTCCGTTTGCTTTGCCGACAACGACAGTTACCTTCGGAACATCTGCGTTGGCGAACGCGTAAGTCAGGCGTGCAGCCGCTTTCGCGATCTTCTTCTCGTTGCATTTGCAATTCTTGTAGCCGTCTACATTGACGAGTGTAAGTACCGGGATCTCGAAAGCGTTGCAGAAGTTAACAAATGCTGCTGCTTTCTCACATCCTGCTACGGTAAGGGCTGCGTCATAGGAAGCAGTCTTCTCGCCGTCTGTATAAACTTCGCTGCGGTTTGCAACACAGCCAACGGTAGCTCCGTTTAAACGGATAAATGCCGTTACCATCTCCGGTGCGTAGTCCTTCTTCATTTCCATGTAGAAGCTGTCATCGGAGATCATGGACAGAGCGATAGATGTATCGCCTGCGCAATTTTCGATGTCTGTGCAGATTCTGTTTAAGTCATCTTCACATTCGCTGTAAGACATGTCATCCTCGTTATTAGCAGGGAGGATGGAAACAAGGTTTCTGATCTCTGTGAAAATCTCTTTCTCGGAGCCAGTCGCGCATACGTTTCCTGTCTCTTTTGCCTGGTACTCAGCACTGGAATTATCAGCATCGTTCTCGGCGATTACAAACGGAGCGTTCACAAATAATTTTGCGTCCTCTTCCATAAATGTAAAATCAGCCATTTCAGATGCTACAGCCATTCCGCCGCCGCAGTTTCCAAACACAGCCTGGATCTGCGGGATCACACCGGATGCCATTGCCTGGCAGACATAAAGTTTGCCGAAGCCGTCCAGGGCATCCATGCTTTCCTGGAGTCTGAATCCTGCGCAGTCGATCAGGCCAACAATGGGTGCGCCCATTTTCATGGCCATACGATAGAGCTTCTCGATCTTCTTTGCGTGCATTTCGCCGATGGATCCGCCCATTACGGACGCGTCCTGACTGTACACATAGACGAGAGCGCCGTTGATCGTACCATAACCGGTAACAACACCATCTGCAGGAGTTTCCTGAGACTGCATGTTGTAATCAGTGCTTCTGGCAGTAATATAAGCACCAATCTCAACAAAGCTGTTGTCATCAAGCAATTCATGAATTCTGTTGATTGCCGACGTTTTTGTCATTTTGCTTTCCTCCATTATTCCTTAAATTGACGAAAATCAAATTTCTGCCTAGTGTAATAATAAACGGATTTGACGTAAAATTCAAGGAGTTTTTCCCTGCCTTAACAATATTTTTATGTCTTTTCGTCAGAAAAATTTAAGAAACTTTTTTTCTAACGTGGTCTTCATACACGGCTTAATTTTTTTAACCAGCCGCTTCCAAATGGCGTTTCATCTCCGTAAATCCACGTCCGCGGACCTCTCCTACCTGGTGAACCACCATGAAAGCCTCACCGTCGATGTCCATGACGATGCGGTTTAACTTCTGAAGTTCCCTGCCGGAGACAACGGTGACGACAGCCATGGACGGCTTCCTTAAGTGTCCGCCCTCCACCTGGAACAGAGTTGTTCCACGGTCAAGCTGCTCCTGCACCGCAAGGTTGATCTCCTCGTATTTCTCGCTGATGATCTTCGCCTGGACCTGCTTTTTGCCCATCATGAGCATCTTGTCCAGGATCACCGTGTAGATCATGACCATGATGATTCCGTAGAGGATCTTTTCCCGGTCACGGAAAAGGAGCTGGGATAAGAGGATCGTCACGTCGAAGGCGTACATGGACGCGGATACCGGGATCTTAAAGTGTTTCTGCAGTACCAGCGGTGGGATGTCCATGCCGCCGGTGGACGCGTCGGAGCGGATCACGATTCCCAGGGAAAAGCCGATCATGACCCCCGCGAAGATCGCGCAGAGCATCGGATCCGTTGTAAATACGAAGTCTCCCGCCAGGGCGGTCAGCCGGTCAAGGATAAACGGGTAGTAAAAGGTCGCAAGCAATGTCGTCGCCGCGAATTTCTTTCCGAGTTCCAGCCATCCGAGACCGAACATGACGATATTGAAGACCGCCACGAAGCCGGAAAGCGGGATCCCAAAAAAGTGCTGTGCCATAAGTCCAAGTCCCGTGGTTCCCGCCGCGATCATGTCCGACGGGAGGATGAAGAGAACGACTCCCGCGGCGTAGATCGTGAGGCCGAACAGGATGATCACTGTCTGGAGGACGGCGGATGCCGCCTTGTTCTGTTTTACTGCTGTTTCCATGTATTTTTTACCTTTCTCTCTCTGTGCTGTTTATTATTGCTTATATTGTTTAAATTTTCCTATCTTCCGCTTTCCCAGTTCTCCATGGTTTCTATTCTTTTCACTACTTCTTTATCACAGGAAAGCGCGCAAAAAAAGGACGCCTGAAGGCGTCCTCATGAATTTTCTTTATTTGCCGAAAACTGCTTCATAGTCTTTGCGGAATTTTTCGATTCCCTGATCCGTTAACGGGTGATGTGTCATCTGCTCGATTACCTTGTACGGAACCGTCGCGATATCAGCGCCTGCGAGCGCACACTCTGTCACATGCATGGTGTGGCGGACGCTTGCGGCGATGATCTCTGTCTCGATATCATGGAGAGCGAAGATCTCTGCGACAGTGTCGATGAGGTCGATACCCGGCTGGGAGATATCATCGAGACGTCCTAAGAACGGAGATACGTAAGCTGCGCCTGCTCTTGCCGCCAGAAGTGCCTGGTTTGCGGAGAAGATCAGAGTCACGTTTACTTTGATTCCCTCAGATGCAAGAACTTTTGTTGCCTTTAAGCCTTCAACGGTCATTGGGATCTTAACGACCATATTCGGGTGGATCTTTGCGATCTCGCGTCCCTCCGCGATCATTCCCTCCGCGTCTGTCGTTGTGGCCTTTACCTCGCCGCTGATCGGTCCGTCTACGATAGAAGCGATCTCTTTTAAGGTCTCAACATAATCTTTTCCCTCTTTTGCGATCAGGGACGGGTTTGTTGTAACTCCGCAGATCACTCCCATGTCGTTTGCTTTGCGGATCTCGTCCACATTGGCTGTATCAATGAAAAATTTCATTGGTTCCCCCTCCTGTTTTTTCAAATAATTGCAACTGCCCGGTATTTTGACAGTCGCAAATCGTCATTTAAATTCATTTTAACATGAGGACAGGGTTTGTCAATGCATTTCGACGTTTTTATCCCGCATACGGGATAAATTCAAAACAATTTTCTTCATCCACTCCGGCGATCTCGAATCCCCAGCCTTTATCCGACTTCTTAACCGCCATCCGGCATCTCCGCCCGTCGGAGAGTTCCATGTCAACAAAGCTTTCCAGATCCGTTGCCCGTACATAATACCCGGTTCCCGCCGGGAGCTTTTCTTCTTTTTCACTGCTGTCCGCTCCGTGGATTGTCACCAGAAGTTCCCTCGTGGACACCAGGGCTGGCTCTTCCTCCTTCGAGTCGCAGACATTGACTTTTATATACACCTCGTCCTCCGCCACTGGCATTCCGTTTTCTCCCACATGGAATTTCCGGTAAGTGTCATATGTTCCCAGTGCGTCTACCCGGCGTGTGAGGTAAAATCCGTCCGGATCACTGATCAATGCTCCGTGGGGACTGTCGTTGGAGGTTCCCACATGGCTGACCTGTTCCCCACCAAGATCAAAGACTTCCATGGTTCTCCAGTCGTTCTCGCTCTGGATCTCCGTGTAGAGATACGGATGTCCGTCGTCTGTCATGACGATCCAGCCGTCTTGGGGCTGTCCATAGAGTTCCATGGTGAACTCATCCGTTTTTCCGCCCTGTTCCCGCTCGATCGTGATCTTTTTCGTGTCATACGCATTCTCCGTGTAATCAAAATGGTAGGTCACGTTCGTGTCTGTTCCACCATACTCATAAGCCATCGTGTCCCAGGAGCCTGCCCTTTTCACCCATCCGCTCTTACTTTTTTCAATGTAATCCGCCTGGAACATATTTTCATTTCCCGCAAACGGAACGTCCACCTCGATGGCTCCTGACGCGTAGGACGCAAGAACATACTGGTCAAAATGAACGCTCACTCCTTTTTCCGTGACGCACCACTGGAGTGTTCCGTACTCATCGGTTCCCGCAAACAGGTTGTCAACCGTTGTCTCGTAATCGTCAAACAGTCCTGCGTCCTCTTTTTCCTTAAGCAGCTCATCCTTCACGTATTTCTGGAATCCTGGAAGATCCGTCACCACATCCCCGATCTCCAGTTTTTTCCCTGTTCTGGTATCGAAGTTATAATATTCCGTCACGGTAGATGGATGGGCGCCCCCAAGGCCATAATATTTTAACCACAGCATGCTGGCGATCGTACCGTCAAACCTTACCGGTTGGAATTCATAGTTGCAGACATACGCCTGATTCATATCCGGAAATTCTTTCCGAACATCCTCGGCGTCCTTCTTGTAGGACGCATATTCCTCCTTATTCTGAGAGACCAGTTCTTTATTTAAGGCAGTCAGCGACTTCTTTAACGCATCGTATCCATTCCCCTGAACGTAGACCTTGTCGCAGCGGGAAGTGATGATCGGATCCTGTGTCTCATCGTCCCATTCCCCATCGTATTCCCCTTTCACCGCGATCGGGATCGGGGCGAAGCGGTCCGTCTGGGTGTCCTCGCCCGTATCTGCCTTTTGGTCTGCATTTATCGTGTTCTCTGCCGTGCTCTCCGGTTCACTTTCCGCCGAAGCTCCCGTCTCCGCGCTCTTCTGCACGGTTGTCTCTGCTGTCGTGTTCAATGCCGCGATATCTTTTTTCTGACAGCCTGACAGAAGACCGATGGCGATCAGAAGATATAATCCATATTTTCTCATACATTTTTCTCCCTTTATCAATTTTTATAACCGATCACTTTTGTTTGTCAACGACATGACGTATTCCTTTCGCACTGCCCTCCACAGCCGAAATTTTTCTGCGCCAGAATCATTCCATCTATAGCTTTATATTACCGCATACCCTTCATGGAATCCATTTCTTTTCCCTTACAAATTCTTAAGACTATGCACTGCAAAAAATGCCGGAAACAGGCAGCTTCCCATTTCCGGCATTCTAATTCTACATCATATTCTCATAAATAATCCGCGCACCGCGCCTCTTACAGCATCCAGTCCTTCAAAACATCGTGATCCCGCAGAAGCTTTCCGACGATGGTCTTATCGATCTTTCTGAGCAGCGGTTTCTTCAACATCTCAAGCGGCATCGGAAGTTTCATCTCAAGCGGGGATTTTCCGTCCATGAGCTTCACGGTGCTGTCTAAAAGTTCTCTCACATCGTATACGCTGCCCCATACCTCCGGCACGCCGCGGTCCACGCCGCAGAGTCCGTATACGGCTTCCATCGCCGTGCGGACGGAGTACTCGGTGGTAAAGATCGTGTCTCTCGGGGTCTCCGCGAACTGTCCAAGGAACGCCGCGTTCACAGATCCGTCCGGGATCACATCCGGACGGTCTCCGGTAGCTCTCGGCATAAAGAAGGCGGTGATATACGGCATCATGGTCGGTGTGCAGTTGCACTCCTCTCCCGCCAGTCTCTCAATGTCCTCCGCCGGGATTCCGAGATGGTACAGCCACTCGGCGGTGATCTCCTTACCGGTGCACTCCTTCATCGGCTTCTTCACATAATCGCCCGGGACATCGGTGAACAGGCTGTATACCCACACACAGATCTCCTCTTTCTTCTGGTTCTTAAACTGTCCCTGACGGTTGATGGTCCAGCTTAAGAGCCACTTGGAATCACGGCAGCTCACGATACCGCCGGTAACGACTTTTCCGTTTCTCGGGTCACGCTTGCAGATCTTTTTGATCTGGTCGATGATCTCCTCGTTCGCGGTGGTGACAGTCGCGGACTCCCAGTTTGTCTTCTCGATATCGGAGCAGAACTTCTCCGGATGTCCGAAGGACGGATCCTGGGCCGCAATTCTTTTCCAGAGACTCCAGCAGCCGCTGTTTCTCACTTCCGCGTCGCCAACCGGCGCATGATCCTGGTCGCCGTAGATCGTTCCCTCCGTACAGCTTCCGTTTGTGATAAATACCAGGTCTTTTTCCGTCAGCGGGATCTCCGTGTCCCCATTCTTTGTATGGCACTCGATGGCGCGGGCCGTCTTCTTTCCGTCTTTGATCTCAAAGCGGACATTTGTGACCTCTGTGCCGAATTTAAACTCCACTCCTGCTGCCTCCAGGTATTTCTGCATCGGCAGAATCAGGGATTCATACTGGTTGTAGCGGGTAAATTTCAGTGCGGAGAAATCCGGAAGTCCGCCGATATGGTGGATAAATCTCTGGAAATACCGCTTCATCTCCAGGGCACTGTGCCAGTTCTCGAAGGCGAACATGGTTCTCCAATAGAGCCAGAAATCGGAATTGAATACCTCATCATCAAACACATCCTCGATGGTCTTGTCGTAGAGGTCCTCATCCTTTGTAAAGAAGAGTTTCATGATCTCCATACTGCCCTTCTGGCTCAAATCGAACTTTCCGTCCGTGTGGGCGTCCTCGCCGCAGTGCTCTGTGGCACGGCAGAGGGAATAGTTCGGATCGTGTTTGTTTAACCAGTAATACTCGTCGAGGACGGACGCGCCCGGAACCTCTAAAGACGGGATACTGTGGAACAGATCCCAGAGGCACTCGAAATGGTCCTCCATCTCACGGCCGCCGCGCATCACATATCCTCTCGTCGGATCATCGATTCCGTCGCAGGCACCGCCGGCAATGTCCATCGCCTCCAAAATGTGGATATTTTTTCCCGGCATCTGGGCGTCGCGGACGAGGAAGCATGCCGCCGCCAGGGACGCAAGGCCGCTTCCCACAAGGTACGCGGACTTCTCCTCGATCCCCGCCGGTTTTTCCGGGCGGGCAAACGCCTCGTAGTTTCCGTTTGTGTAGTAGATTCCTTTGCTGTTCTTATCGTGTTTTCCGAGTTCTGTGTTGCGGTAATTGGATCTGCTTCCATTGGAAACTTTTTTCATCTTGTCCATTTCCATGTTTCCCCGCTTTTTCGCCGCGAGTACCGCTGTGATTCCAGCGCCAGCCGTCAACATTGCTCCCGCTTTCCATCCTTTTTTGCTCATCATTCTGGTTTCCTTTCCTGTTTATTTTGTTTCTATTTCCTATATCATGTAGTTTTAATAACTATATCACTGTTTTTGATAGTAATCCTTTCCATGGACTTTGTCAAGTTCTTCCTTTCAAATATTTTGATTATAAAAGTTTTTCTTATATTACACTTCTCTTCTATTATTTCCTGCTGCTCACTTTTCATGTATACCGATGTGTCAAAATGTGTGTCAACGAATGAAAAAAATACCCCGCCCGCCGTCTTTATCAGAGTCAGCGAACAGGGTATTAAAAAGGGGAGGATAAGTATTAATCTTTTTCTTTGGTACTGATCATAGGATTGCCTGTTTTTCCTTTTTTATACATAGCTGAAAATTTTTTATTTTTGTACATAAACACTGCATAAAAAAAGATGATTGATTTTCCATATTCCTTTTTTTATAATAGCTGTATGCACGATCTTCGACTTTTCCGTCCGGCATGTTCCGGCGGAACGATAAACTGCGGCGGCAATTGCTGTGTGTTTACACGACAGTCGGCGCAAATCTACTCAGATTGGAGAATCTTATGAAAAATCTTGTAATCGGACAGTCCGGCGGACCGACCGCCGTCATCAACGCGAGCCTTTACGGCGCGGTAAAAGCATTCAAGGAATCCGGCACAGACGGACATGTTCTTGGAATGATCAACGGAATCGAAGGTTTCCTCGCTGACCATGTGATGGATCTCACCACGGATCTTTCTGACGAGGAATTAGAACTCTTAAAGCTCACTCCGGCCGCTTATCTCGGTTCCTGCCGTTATAAACTCCCGGCAGATTTAGAAAGCGAAGTTTACCCGGCGATCTTCGATAACTTCCGCGAGATGAATATCGGATACTTCCTCTACGTTGGCGGAAATGATTCCATGGATACCGTGGATAAGCTCTCCCGCTACGCCGAAAAAGTCGGAAGCGATGTGAAATTCATCGGAATCCCGAAGACCATCGACAACGACCTTGTCCTCACCGACCACACACCGGGATTCGGAAGCGCCGCAAAGTACGTTGCCTCCACCGTCCGCGAGATCGTTCTCGACGCCTCTGTCTACCAGCAGAGATCCGTGACCATCGTTGAGATCATGGGCCGCCACGCAGGCTGGCTCACCGCTGCTTCCAAGCTCGCGAGAAAATATGAGGGCGACAATCCGTGCCTCATCTACCTCCCGGAGACTCCGTTCTCCTTAGAGCAATTCTACAACGACCTGGACGCCGCTTTTAAGAAGTCCCCGAACCTCGTCGTATGCGTATCCGAGGGAATCGCCGATGAGGGCGGCACCTTTATCTGCGAGTACTCCGACGCAGCAAAGCTTGACTCCTTCGGTCACAAGATGCTCACCGGCTGCGGCGAGATCTTAGAGAGCTTTGTCCGCGACAAATTCGGCGTGAAAGTCCGCTCCATTGAATTAAACGTCAACCAGCGCTGCAGCGGCATGATGGTATCCGAGGCGGATATCGAGGAGGCCGCTATGGCAGGTGCCGCAGGCATTAATGCGGTTCTCGCAGGCGAGACAAAGAAAATGATCGCCTTCAAGCGTGACTCCGACGTGCCGTACAAGATGCACTGCGCTCCAGAGGACGTGAGCCTCATCTGCAACCAGGAGAAGAAATTCCCGAAGGAATGGATCAACGCTGCCGGAAACGACATCACCGATGACTTCTCAGCCTACGCTCTCCCGCTGATCCAGGGCGAGCCGAAGCGCGTGATGGAAAACGGCGTGCCGAAATATCTTTATAGAAAGTAGTTTCAAAAACAGCTCTGTACCCACTGCCAAACGAAACCCACATTTTCATTCAGCAGCGATACAGAGCTGTTTCATTTTTACATTTGATTCATTTAATTCACTTCACTGATATCCATCAGCCCGCACCCATCATAGAAGAACTTCAGGATCTCCTGGCAGGTCTTTCCCTGCTTCGCCATTCCCTGGGCACCATTCTGGCTCATGCCGACACCGTGTCCGAAGCCGCCGCCGTAGATCGTGAATGTCGTCACCTGATTCTCATCGGTTCCGTTGTTCTCAATGTAGATAAAGCCGCTCGGCAGTGTATCCCAGCCGGTAGATGTAGATCCGTCTTTCCGGTTATAGGTCAGAGACGCGTTTCCGAGGACGCTGCGGATCCTGCTCTGCCCAGAAAACGTCTTGGAACCTTCCGTTCCAACGACCTTCAAGGTCTTCGCGTATCCGCCCGCTCCCCTTGAGGTGATCGTAAGTCCCGTGATCCTTCCAACCCCACCGATCTTTTCGTCCAGAATCGTGCTGGTAGTCTTCGTGTTCCAGCGGAACATCGGAAAATCGGAGTCATAGGCATCCGTATTCTCATCCTTGATAAAGCTCTCGAAGGCCTCGTTGGATGTCAGATCCAGCTTCTTCGCCTTGTCGTTGATCGTGACAGCCCTGAGGTACGGCGTGTTGGAAGCGTCCGCTCCCCACACACTGCCGTCGGTTCCATGTCCGTCGGATGTGGAATAATAGAAAGCCTCGATGGGATCCCCGTTGTATTCCAGGAGCTGCCCGAAGGTCTCGTTCACGGCGGCATCCGTGGAATCGAAGGTCAGCGTGTTGTTGTACACCTGGAAATTCGTGCTGTCATCCACATGGGCACCGTAGGTGGAATAGGAGTTCCCCTGGATCTGGCGCCATACGTAGGTTCTCGCGCAGATCGCCTGGGCCTTCAGCGCCTCCAACTCATAAGTCGGCGGCATCTCGCTGGGTACCACCCGCTTTAAATATTCCTCCAGGTCCACCTCATTTAAGAGAAGCAGACCATCACTCTCCTCCGTGATCTCCATATGTCCCGGATAGACCGGTGTTCCCTGGGCACGGTTTAAACTGTGCACCGTGATCATTCCGCCCTCATTGGCGGAACGGAATGTGAGACGACCGTCCGCAAATCTGGAATCCCCAGGCTTTATCGTCACCGTCTCCCCCGCCGCGATGGATTCCGTCTTTGCGTCCTTCTCATCGCCGTACTCTAAGACTGCCATGGAATCGCAGGAAAGCGTGATCTCACTGTGGAACAGGGACTGGAATCCGTCCGTCATGAGCAGCACACGGATCGCGTCGATATCCGGTTTCTCCGTCGTGAGAGCCGCGCAGATCTTTCCGTCCGCCACAACAAATTCCTGCATATGGTATCCGACGAGAATATCCTTTTTCTGCTGTTCCCGGAGGACACCATAAGTGCGGTAGATCTTAAACTGATCCGCCAGCGGAACGCTTCCGTATCCGTCGATCTCGATCTCCGTGTCGCGGACCGCAAGAACCGTTCCCGTGATCTTCTCTTTCTTAAGCACCAGTCGTTTCGGATTTCCGCCCTTTAAATACAGATCTCCGATCTGACCGGAGATCTCGCTCTCATCCTTTAAAACTCCCTTTACCGGGAATTCTCTCTGGATATTTCCGATAAATACAGTTACCGTTTTCCCGGAAAATCCCGAGATCCAGGCGTTCTCATAGACGATCTCATCCGAGACCATTCCCTCTACCTTCAGGATCTCATCCTCTCTCGCCAGAAAACGGATCTTTTGGTCGATATATCCGTCAAGGTAAAGTCCTTCAAACTGAAAAATTCCGTCTCTCGTGTAAGCCGTCCACGCCGGAGCGCCGTCCACATTGTCCGGAGTTCCATAGAGGTCTGTCTCCACCTCAGCCACAGCCCCGTCTGGATCCACAGCCGCGCGGAACGCATCATAAAACTTCCAGAAATTTTCACTGGAGACCGCCTTCTTCGCCTTGTCCCCGGCATCCACATAGGAAAGGAGCGCGTCTGCCTCCCCTTTTCCTTCCCCGGAGGCTTTTTTCGCCCAGTCCGCAAGAACCGCATATGTAACTGCGGAGGTGGCGCTCTTTTCATCCGCCCGGATCACACTGCTGTCAAGGTATCCCTGACCGTACAGGTAATCCATATATTTCACATACCACTGGTCTGAGAGGGCTTCGGGGAAATTTGAGGTCTCCGGCGCGTTTTCAAGGATGCCGCTCTCCGACTCCAGGGTCAGCGCCGCCGTCCGGGATGCCGCCGCCAGGGAAACTCCATCCTGCTCCGTGTCCAGAAGTACGATCACGATCAGCAGTGCCACGATGAACGTCGTGACTCCCGCCATCCAGTTTATCAGTTTCCTTCTCTCGTTCATAGTTCCTTTCCCGATCAGAACCGGCTACTGTTCGTCGCTGTGTTTTATATACTTGCCGCTCTGTTCGTCGATCTCATCCAGATTCACATAATCCTCTTCTTTTATGCTCAGCTTCTTCTTTGCGAGGAGATAGTCCTGGATCTGGTTATAAACATGAATGATGACTGCCATTAACGGAACCGCGATGATCATTCCCACAAATCCATACAGTCCGCCGAACAGCAGGATCGAAAACAGGACGCCAAAGCTTGAAACACCTGTGGAGTTTCCAAGGATCTTCGGTCCTAAAATATTTCCGTCAAACTGTTGGAGCACAAGGATCAATCCGATAAAATACAGACACTGCTTCGGGCTGATGAGGAATACGAGGATCGCGCACGGAATCGCTCCGATAAACGGTCCAAAGAACGGAATCACGTTTGTCACTCCGATGATCACGCTGATCAGCAGCTCATAGGGTAGCCTGAACAGATTCATCAGGATAAAGCAGAGAATTCCGATGATCAGGGAATCGATCAGCTTTCCGATAATGAAGCCAGAAAACGCCTTTTTAATAAACTGGAATTCTCCAACCACAATGTTCGCTGCCTTTAACGGCAGAACAGAATAGATGAATTTCTTTCCCTGGGCTGAGAGGGATTCCTTGATGTTTAACAGATAGATCATAACGATCAGTCCGATCAGCAGGTTCTTTGTCAGCGTGATCACATTCATGACTCCGCTGGACACACCGCCGAGGATCTTCTCGATATTCTGGAAATTCTGGAAGTGGGAGAGGTTCGACATCAGATCCGTCTCCATCCAACTCTGGAAATACTGGGCCGACTGCTCGTAAATGTTTAAGATCGCCTGTTCCACCGGCGGATTGTTTACAAAGAAGTCTGTCAGCCAGTCATACACATTCTGGAAGTATACCGGCATCATATTGATAATGCCCACGATGCTGGAATAGAGCTGCGGGATGATCATGCTGGAAAGGCTTACGATCACCGCGATCAGGAACACAAGGCTCACCACCGTTCCCACGGTCCTTCCGAGAAAAGCGCCGAAGGATTCACTCTTGAACCGTTTCTTTGGCTCGCTCTTCTCTTCCCCGTTCTCTTTTCCCTTATCGTGCACATACACGACTGTATTGTAACACCAGTTATAGACCGGGGACATCAAAAACGCGAGAACCGCCCCGTAGATCACCGGTGCCAGGACGAACCGCACTTTTCCCAGGAAGGCGAGCACCGCATTCCTCTCCAGGAACAGGAACACGACGAACACCGCCGCGATCAGTACCAGGATCGCCGTCACGCCCATATAAATGTATCGTTCGAACCGCTCATTTTTCATATAAAAAGTTTCTCCTTTGCAGCTGCTTCTCCAGTCATATCATATGTATCGAAACCTGTTTGCACCCATAATATCACACTTCTCTTGTTTAGAAAAGAGACTTTACAGAATCTGAACCTCAAACCACCTGCGAAAACTACCAGCTTTGTATTTCCGTGAAATCCTGCGGTCCGTCATCCCGCTATATGAAAAGAAGCAGCGATCTCTCGCTGCTTTTTTATCTTTCGCAATCCCAAAATGCCGTTTCCTGAATAATTGACGCCTAGCAGTGCTAGGTGGGCATCCGCACTCAAACATCTGCCTTCCACTCGATGGAGGCCTGGCATCCGTTCAAGGATTTAGGAATCCCGTATGTCAAAATGTAGGTTCAAAATAGACAGGAGTGTCGAACATCCCAGGAATTACATTCCCTTTAACTGAGAACTATTATAGCGCATCATCGATCATTTTTCAAGTTCCATTTCCTGGCGCCGTGTATTTTTCTGCGACCCATAATTACAGTTTCCGACACAGCTGTAAAATCCAGTTTCCATCGCTGCCGCGCTTTCTGCCCTGTCTTTTACACGGACAGTATTTTTCAACGATCGCCCGATCATTTTCATTTTTTACATCATACTTTTTAAGAGCTCCGCCGTTTCCTCCGGTGTCTCACAGAGATAGTCTGCACCGGCACCCTGAAGTTCTTCTCTGCTTCCGTATCCGTAAAGCACGCCGATCACGGAAAGTCCCGTCTTCTTCGCTCCATTCACATCGTGTTCCCGGTCTCCCACCATGATCACGGAAGCTTTTTCCTCCTCGCTGATGCCGTTCTCTTCCAGGACATACCGGATCACATCGTCCTTATTCACGCGCTTCTCATCCATGGACGCGCCGCCGATAAACTTGAAGTACTCTGTCATGTGGAAATATTCCAGAACTCTCTTCGCTGTCTCCTCCGGCTTTGATGTCGCCACATAGAGTTCGAGACCGGCATCCTTTAAGGTCTCTAACATATCTTCCACGCCAGCAAACGGCGCGTTATCCATCCAGCCCTTCACATCGTAGTATTCACGGAACACATAGATCGCGTCATTTGCGTCCTTGTCCGAAAAATTATAATATTTCTTAAAGCTGTCGGAGAGAGGCGGTCCCACAAACGGTTTTAAGACGGAAAGGTCATCCACCTGGATCCCGTAATGCTTCAGCGCGTACTGGACGCCCTTCGTGATTCCCGGCATGGAATCTGTCAGCGTGCCGTCAAGGTCAAAAAATACTCTTTTTAACTTCATCGTTTTTCCTCTTTCACGTATTTCCAATTTCATGAGGTTTATTATCCCATGAGCATATTTAAATGTCAATTATAAAATCATGTGCCGATCTGCCGACAACGCCCGTTATTTTTTCCGTGGCTGTCGACTTTTCGGTTTCAAACCGACAGAATATACCATCTGCACTCTATTTCTGATCCGCAACAGCGAAAAAACGGCACGTCCGGAACCGCCTTTTTCGATCCCGGTACATGCCGCTTTCCCTTATCCTTTTTATCCTAATCCTTTTTATCTTACCCGGAGTTTACCGGAAAAACTCGTGATTTCCATGTTTAAACAGGAATTTCAGATGTCTGTCAAACCAGCTGGCGTTCTTCTTTGAAGATGCGCGCCGGTTCATGAAATACAGAGCGCCGTCTGTCAGGTCTTCCCCTGAGAGCGCCCGCTCCACTGCCTCCACGGTCTCCGCTGTGACCTTGCACCTCTTGATGGAGCCGTTGGCCACCGGGGAAAACTGGTGTTTCTGGTAGACAACTTTCGTGATCGAGTTCGGGAATGCGTCATCCTCCACACGGTTTAAGATCACGTTCGCCACCATGACACGTCCTTCCATATCGCAGTTTCCGGCTTCCGCCTGCACGATCCTGAGAAGAACATTGTAGTCGCTGTCGGAGTAGCCGGTGAAAGCTTCCCTTGCAGGTTCCTCTGCCGCCGCGGTTTCTTCCGCAGCCGTCTGTACCTCAGCCGCAGCGGACTCTTCGGTCTCCGACTCTGTCTGGGTGATTCCAGCCTCTTCGCCTCCAGCCGTTTCCGCCTCTGTCACAGAAGATTCATCCTGAGCGTCATTGCTCTCGTCCTCTGTTTCCTGATCCGCAGCGTCTTTATCGCTGTTCTCGTCATTCGTCTCTGTATTTTTAGTTTCTGTCTCGATATCTGCTTCGTTTTCCGTCAGCGATGATGATTCATCCACCGCCGTCTCATCCTCTAAAACATTTCCGTCTGTTTCCGGAAGAGCAGTATCTTCTGTCTCCTCCAGACTGTCTTCTCCGGAACCACCCATTGTCTCGGCAAACGCCACGATCGCGTTTTTGCCTCCGCCCTGGAAGTCCACCGCTGTAAATGGAATCACTGCGATCAGTGTTGCGCCCATCGTGAGAACTGCCGCATTCCGGTGCATCTTCTTTGTCACACCGGTGAAGAGTGATTTCACAAACTGAAAGACTGTCTGAAGAAATGAGTTCCATGGATTCATTCTTGAATACCCTCTTTCTCCGTCCTGTCGCCGGTTGTTCATTCCGCCCGTTTTCCGGTCGGTGTCTGTGATTATAGGAGAATGAGGGGCCGGATGTCAATAAGCCATACTCAAGTTTGTTACATTTTACAGCCGTGTTTTTAATCTTTGTTACACTTTTTTAATATCTTTTCCAAAATTATTCCGCATAAAACCTGGATTTTTGGTGGTATTGGCGGGTATAAAAAAATCACAAATGTTACAAATTTGTTAAACATTAAATCCCCACTTTGGGGTGGTTTCCAATAATGTTTGGACTTATGTAAACTGTTTTTGTTGCAGATCCAGTATTTTTGCCCCCACATAGCCCGCGAGATCCTGCGGGGAAAGCAGCACCTGAAAGCCTCTCTGGCCTGCGCTGACCGCGATCTGATCATAATTTAACGCCGTTTCATCGAGGAATGTTGGGAACTTTTTCTTCATTCCGATGGGGGAACAGCCGCCCCGGATATAGCCTGTCGTGGCCAAAAGATCCTTCATCGGGAGCATTTCAACCTTCTTATCTCCCGCCGCTTTTGCCGCCTTTTTTAAGTCCACTTCCCCGTCCACCGGGATGCAGCAGACGAGAAATCCCGTGCGCTCGCCCTTCAACACAAGAGTCTTAAACACGCTTCCATGATCCACGCCCAGCATGTCCGCCGCGTGGCTTCCGGAGAGGTCATGTTCATCCACCGGGTACTCCTTGGAGTCATAATGGATCTTCGCGGCGTCCAAAAGCCGCATCACATTTGTCTTTGTTTTATCATTTTTTCCTGATTTGCTCATAAATATTTCCTCCTGAACACGGCATTTTCCCGCGCCGCATTCGTCCTCGGACGGGATGAAAAAATACGCCCCTCCGCATCTCTTTTATACAGCAGGTCAGCAAAAAAATCCAGTGTTTTCTTGCGTACATCCCTTAAGTAACGCACTCTCACTGCCCCTTTTCAACAAAATCAGCAAAATATGGACGCAAAAACGGCAGCGGATCCTGCATCTGTCTGCAAAAATCCACTGCCGTTTTTTACACTTTTTATATATGCAACCGGTTCTGAATCTGAAATCCTATGACAGGATCATCCGGTCGTTCGCAAGCTCGCCGCCTGCGGCTTCCTCGAACTTCGCGAGAAGATCCTGGACGGTCAGGTGTTTCTTCTCCTCTCCCGCCACATCGTAGATCACATGGCCCGCGTTCATCATGATCAGACGGTTTCCGTGGACGATGGCGTCACGCATGTTGTGGGTGATCATGAGCGTCGTCAGGTGCTCGCTGTTTACGATCTTATCGGTAGTCTCGAGGACCTTCGCCGCCGTCTTCGGGTCAAGAGCCGCTGTGTGCTCATCTAAAAGGAGAAGACGCGGTTTCTTTAAGGTCGCCATGAGAAGTGTCAGCGCCTGTCTCTGTCCGCCGGAGAGAAGTCCGACTTTTGATGTGAGTCGGTCCTCAAGTCCAAGACCTAAGATCTTTAATTGTTCCCTGTAGAATTCACGCTCTTTCGCGGTGATTCCCGTTCTTAAGGAGCGCACCATTCCTCTTCTCGCCGCCAGTGCCATATTCTCCTCGATCTGCATGGTGGCAGCCGTTCCTGTCATCGGGTCCTGGAACACGCGTCCGAGATACTTCGCGCGCTTGTGCTCCGGGAGCTTTGTTACATCGATATCGTCGATGGTGATCTTTCCTTCGTCCACAAACCATGTCCCCGCAACTGCGTTCAACATTGTGGATTTTCCTGCTCCGTTGCCGCCGATGACGGTGACAAAATCACCTTCGTTCAGGTGAAGGTTCAGTCCGTTTAACGCGGTCTTCTCATTGACCGTTCCCGCGTTGAATGTTTTATAGATATTATGAAGATCAAGCACGAGGTGCACCTCCTCTTTTTACCGGTTTAGAAAAATATTTGCCTTTCATGTACGGGATCGCAAGGAATACCGCAACCACAAGGGCGGACAGGAGTTTTAAATCGTTGGAATTTAATCCCATCCAGAGTACGACCTGGAGAACCAGATAGTAGATGATCGCGCCAAAGGCAACAGAGAACAGCTTGAAACCGAAGTTCTGGCTGATCTTTCCGAAAACGACCTCACCGATGATAACGGCCGCAAGTCCGATAACGATGGCGCCTCGGCCCGCGTTGACGTCTGCGAAGCCCTGGTACTGGGCGTATAAACCGCTGGCGAAAGCAACGATGCCGTTGGAGAGCATGAGACCTAAGATCTTTGTGAAGTCGGTGTTGATACCCTGGGCACGGGACATGTTCTGGTTGGAACCTGTGGCACGGATGGAACATCCGATCTCGGTTCCGAAGAACCAGTAGAGGAACGCGATCAGGATCACGATGATGAGTGCCGCAACGAAGATCGTGTTCTTATAAAAAGCAACTCCTTTTACGTAACGAAGGGATACTAAAAGATCATATTTATCCACGCTGATGGCCTGGTTTGCCTTGCCGCCCATGATGCGGAGGTTGATGGAGTAGAGACCAAGCTGGGTCAGGATTCCCGCGAGGATCGCCGGGATTCCCATCGCTGTGTGGAAGATTCCGGTCACGAGACCGGCGATCATTCCCGCGATAAATGCCGCCAACAGTGATACGCCAACGGAATGTCCGTTTAACATGAAAATAATGCAGACAGCACCGCCGGTACACATGGTTCCGTCCACGGTAAGGTCCGCAAGATCAAGGATCTTGTATGTAATATAAACGCCGATCGCCATGATGCCCCAGATGAGTCCCTGTGCACAGGCGCCCGGCAGAGCGTTGAACAGTGTCACAAAATTCACGTTTCTTTCCTCCTATGGCTGATGATAGCAAACAGGGTGACAAAAGTTTTTGCTGTTTGCCACCCTGATGTCTTCATAATTTTAGGTCGTTATTATTCTTCGATCGCAACGTAGTCATCCGGAACAGTGATTCCAAGTGCCTCGCAATTTGCCTTGTTGTATTTCTTTGTTACCTGCGGTGCGAACTCGATCGGCATTTCCTTTACGTCCTTGCCGTCCATTAAGATCTCCGCGCCCATCTCACCGGCTTTGTATCCGATATCGTAGTAGCTGATGGAAAGTGTCGCAACACCGCATCCGGAGCAGATACCCTCTTCACCTGCGATTACCGGAACCTGTGCCGGGAGGCAAATGTTGTTGATGATCTCTGTGTTGGAAGCTGCTGTGTTATCGGTCGGAACGTAGAGAACATCGTTCTCGCCCGCTGCTGTTGTTGTTACGGAAGCGATATCGTTGGAGTCCGCGAAGGTGTATTCCTTACAGGTGTATCCAAGTTCCTCTAAGTATCCTTTTACAGTTGTCGCCTGGTATTTGGAGTTCGGCTCTGCGGAGCAGTATAATAAGCCGACGTTCTTTGCGTCCGGGAACAGCTCGTGAAGCATGTCTGCCTGCTGGTCAAGCGGCGCAAGATCGGATGTACCAGAAATGTTAAGTCCTGTGGTACCGGTCCAGTCATCGATGTCAAGGGCTGTCGCGTAGTCTGTGATGGAGGTTCCGAGGATCGGGATCTCGCTGGTTCCTGCTGCTGCTGCCTGGAGTGCCGCAGTCGCGTTTGCGAGGATCAGGTCCACGTCGTTGGAAACGAACTGGTTGATGATCGTCGCGCATGTTGCGGAATCGCCGGATGCGTTCTGAAGATCAAATTTGACATTGTCACCGAGTTTATCTTTCAATGCAGCCTGGAAACCTTCTGTCGCCGCGTCAAGAGCCGGGTGCTGGACTAACTGGCAGATACCTACGTTGTAGACCTTGCCGTCCTCTTTTGCTGCCTCAGTGGAATCTGCTGCCGCAGCTTCTGTCTTCGCCTCTGTGGCTGCTGCTGTTGTCTCTGCTGTGGAACTGGATCCACATCCTGTCAGAGCAAAAGCCGCTACAACGGCTGCCATTGCAAGTGATGTTACTTTTTTCATAATATCGATCTCCCCTCAGATTTTCTCTTTTTTCGAGATCCCTCCCTTCATGTGGGACCCCGTTTTTCTTAAATGCGTTGTTGCGTTACGCTTTAACGCATGTAAGTGAAACTATCATTATCATACACCTGTTTCTGTCATTCGTCAAGTTGATTTGCCGTTTTTATCCATGCAAAAAGCGCATATATTTCGAAATGTCGAAATTTATGTGCCGCTTTTCATTTATGTGGGTATCAAATCATCAACCG
>CAVIYT010000160.1:0-593 GCA_963646925.1 Paludibacteraceae bacterium | reverse complement strand
TGCCCCGGCATTGCCAAGGGTACATGTCACTCATTTTCCCTGATTTTATCCAGAAATCTCTCCCCATACTTCTCAAACTTAAACTCACCGACCCCGGAGACTGCCAGCATCTCCTCTTTATCTTTCGGCTTCACAAGGCACATATGTACCAGGGTCTTGTCGGAAAATACGATGTAGGGCGGAACTTTTTCTTCTTTTGCGATCTCTCTGCGGAGTTCTTTTAAGAGGTCGAAGAGTGTTGTCTCATTCTCCGTGAAGTTCTCGCTTCCGGCTGCCATCTTCGCCTTCTTTGCGCCGGAGGTCTTTCCGGACTTCGTTCTCTCCTGCTCTTTCGGGAGTTTCATCATGACTTTCTCATCATGATCGCCGCTTAACAGCGATGCTGCGTTCTTTCCGAGCTTTACGATGGCGTACTCATCGGAGGTCACAATCAGATATTCTTTCACCTGGAGAAAGTTTAAGACCTGACGCAGCCGGTACGTCGGGACCTTCGCCAGCTCCCCGTAGTGGGAATTCTCATCCATATGATAATTCCGGATCTTCACTGTCGCAGCCCCGTGGACCGTATCCAGGATCACCGTGGTCCCGTAGCG
>CAVIYT010000159.1:0-3997 GCA_963646925.1 Paludibacteraceae bacterium | reverse complement strand
CAAATCCCCAGCCAAAAGTCAACACCTTTTTCCAGTTTTTTGCAAAGTTTTTTCTTTTGTGTGCGCAATATCTACATTTTGTTATTATCATTACTTATAAATACAAAATGTGGATAATCCATCAAAAAAAGCAGTCTTTCTGTGGATCTTATCCCCAACAGAAAGACTGTTCACAATTGTTTACCACTCCAGATAAGCTTCGTCAACAGGAGCTTTTTGCGTTTTTAATCACTTTCTCCTCCCGGCAGCACCTGAAGCGCATCCTGTACCGTGATAAACACGCGTCTATCGATCCAGCCGCCCATCCGCTGTTCGTTTCCCGCTACACCGGATACAGCGCATTGTCTTTCATGTATCTCGCAATTTGTCAATCTACGGAACCTGCAGTTGTCTCTTCCTGACACGCGGGAGCATAAAAAGACACCCACTTCCCAGCCATTTCTGACCGGAAAGCGGGTGTCTTTATAAGGGAAACATATAAAATTGTGAAGCTGTTTTACAGCACAACACCGTCTTTAAAGATGGAGATCTCGCGGAAGCCCTTCTCCTCGGCTTTTGTCTGTTTTCCGCCGGCAACCTCGATCACGAGCTGCAGGAGTCTCTTTGCGGCATCATCGATGGTTTCACCGTCAGCGATCGGGCCGGCATTGAAATCGATCCAGCCTTTCTTCTTTTCAGCGAGCTGGGTATTTGTCGCCAGTTTTAAGGTCGGAGCCGGTGCGCCGAACGGAGTTCCGCGGCCTGTTGTGAACAGGATCATGTGGGCTCCTGCGGCTGTCATAGCTGTCGCGGATACCAGGTCGTTTCCTGGGCCGTAGAGCATGTTAAGACCTTTTGTGACAACCGGATCACCGTAGCCGATGACGTCCATGATCGGGGCTGTGCCGCCCTTCTGAACGCATCCGCATGATTTATCCTCAAGGGTGGTGATACCGCCCTGCTTGTTTCCTGGGCTCGGGTTGTCGTATACTACCTCGTGGTGGCTGATAAAGTAGTTCTTGAAGCCGTTGATCATGTTGACAGCTTTGTCGAATACTTCCTTATTTACACAGCGGTTCATTAAGAAACCTTCCGCGCCGAACATCTCTGGAACCTCTGTGAGCACGGTGGAGCCGCCTCTGGCTGCCATCATGTCGCTGAAACGTCCGACCGTCGGGTTTGCGGTGATACCGGAAAGTCCGTCGGAACCTCCGCACTTCATGCCGACAACAAGCTCGCTTACCGGGATCGGCTCTCTCTTGAACTGCGCCGCGTATGCGGAACATTCCTCGAGAAGCTTTCTTCCTGCCTCGAACTCATCGTCCACTTCCTGACATGTGAGGAATTTTACACGGTCATGGTCGTAGTCGCCAAGCTCCGCAAGGAACTGCTCATGGGTCAGGTTCTCGCAGCCAAGTCCTAATACGAGAACTGCTGCCGCGTTCGGATGACGGACAAGGGCCGCAAGAAGCTTTCTTGTCTGTGCATGGTCTGCGCCAGTCTGGCTGCAGCCGAATGGATGTGGGAATGTGTAGAGTCCGTCGATGGTACCACAGACGAGGTCCTGGTTGTCACGGACCATCTTCTTAGCGATATCATTGACACAGCCAACGGTCGGGATGATCCAGATCTCGTTGCGGATCGCCGCGCGGCCGTCTTTTCTGCGGAATCCCATAAAGGTCTCCGGTTCTATTTTTTCCGGGAAGTCGAGGGACGGAGTATAGGTATACTCCATCTCTCCTTCCAGATTTGTCTTCACGTTGTGAGTGTGCATCCACGCGCCAGCCTCTGCGTCAGCTGTCGCATGTCCGATGGCAAAGCCGTATTTCACGATATTCTCACCGTTTTTGATCGGTTTTAAAGCGATCTTGTGGCCCTGTGGGATGTCCTCAAGCGCTGTAACTGTGATTCCGCCTGCGGTGATCTCCTCACCCTTTTTGATCGGGTGAAGAGCGACCACTACGTTATCCAGTTTGGAAATCTGAATTACTTTCATATATCAATTAAAGGCAGCTAGCAAATGCAGCCTTTGCTCCTTCCGTGCGAATCTTCTTAAGGTCAGCGACAACTTTCTCCTCAAGACCAGCGATCTTTGTGAGATCCTGATCCCACATCTTCTCGTTTGTGAGAACTGCGTTTACAAGAGTCTCCGCGGAGTCATCCTTGTGAGCATAGTAGAACTCAAGTGCCCATCTGTCATCGCTTACGGTGTACTCGTTGCCAGCCGGACGCTTGCAAACAAGGCCAGCGTCTGTCAGAGCCTGGATATCGTTGCTGTAGAATGCGATGTATGCGGCTAAGGACATGGTCAGGCACTCCGGAAGTTTGCCTGTCTCTTTGATGTACTCAAGGAAGGACGGCATGTTTCTTGCTTTCCACTTAGATGTGGAGTTTAAGGAGATGCTCATTAACTCATGGTCAACGAACGGGTTGTTGAAACGATCCTGTACTGCGGAAGCGAACTGCATTAAGTCGTTCTTGTCAAGCGGAAGTGTCGGGATGACCTCATCGTAGAGCATCTTGTTCATGAAGCCCTTGATGACCTCGTCATGCATGCAGTCACGAACGATGTTCTCGCCTGCAAGGTAAGCGCCGAGAACGAAACCTGTGTGAGCACCGTTTAAGATTCTGACTTTTCTCTTCTTGTACGGGCTCATATCCGGTGTTACGAATACTTTGTCAAGAAGTCCTGCTTTCTTGAACGGAAGAACATCGTTTAACTTCTCATCGCCCTCGATAACCCAAACGCCGAATACTTCACCGACATCTGTGAGCGGATCAGTGTAGCCGTTCTTCTTCTCAAGCTCAGCAACTTCGTTCGCGTCTTTGATACGTCCCGGAACGATACGGTCTACTAAGGAACCGCAGAATGTGCAATCCTCGTTGACGTATTTCTTGAATCCGTCCTCAAGTCCCCACTGCTCGATGTACTTGTTTACGCACTTTAAGAGTTCTTTACCGTTGTTGTCGATGAGCTCGCAGGCAAGCATGATGATGCCTTTCTTTCCTGCTTTGTAACGATGGTAAAGAACCTGTGTTAATTTTGCCGGGAAACTGGACGGCGGGCAGTCATCCTGCTTACAGGACGGATCATACTGGATACCAGCCTCTGTTGTGTTGGAAACGATGATCTCAAGGTCATCGCTTGCGGCAACTTCCATCATCTTCTCGTAATCTTCTTTTTCATACGGGTTTAAGCAGCGGTTTACGCTGGAGATGACTCTCTTAGCGTCTACCTTCTGACCATTCTCGCTTCCGCGAAGGTACAGAGTGTAGAGACCTTCCTGCTCGTTGATCATTTTTGCGAGGCCTGGAGCGATCGGCTGTACGAGGCAGCATTTTCCGTTCCAGCCAGCTTTTTCGTTTGCGAGGTCGAACCAGTAATCTACGAAAGCACGAAGGAAGTTTCCTTCACCGAACTGAAGAACTTTCTCCGGTGCGTCTTTTAATACATATCCATCATAACCAGATTTTTTGAGAACATCATAATTTAAGCGTTCCATGACTATTGTCCTTTCTTATATTGAATAATATTTTTGAAATCAAAACTGCCAGACAGGCATCATACCGATTCCCATCTGGCAGCAAGTTTACCCTAATAGAACAGATTTACAAGGAATGTGGTAAACGGCTCGACCCAGGTAAGGAGCATCAGGTTGATAATAAGCAGGATGTAGAATGGTACTGCTTCTTTGATGAATGCTGCGGTCTTACACTTTGTAATAGAGCAGGTTACGAACATCAGGGTTCCCATAGGCGGTGATAATGCGCCGATGGCGTTATTGAAGATGTAGATCATTGCGAACTGGATCTCGTTGATTCCGTACTGTGCAGCGATCGGCGCAAGAAGTGGAACCAGGATGATCATGGAAGCGTTGCCTTCGATGAACATACCTACAATCAGTAAGAAGATGTTTACAACGATCAGGAAGATGTATTTGCTGTGGATGTTAGCAAGCATCCATGCTGTCAGCGCCTGCGGGATTCTCTCCTTTGTAAGGATCCAGGAGAATACGGA
>CAVIYT010000158.1:0-3327 GCA_963646925.1 Paludibacteraceae bacterium | reverse complement strand
GCCTATACTTTCTTACGGTCAGCGCAGCAAGTGCGCAGACCTATTGAACAGTTACCAGATATGGACCTATTGTCAGGTATTAGAATGCTTTGAATGTCGGATGGAAAAAACACTGGCAGAAATAAAAAAATATTGCAGAATGAAATAAACTGTGATATTCTGTTATCGAACAAATAAATATCGTTCTTCGGGGCGGGGCGAAATTCCCCACCGGCGGTATAGTCCGCGACCTGCGAAAGCAGCTGATTTGGTGAAATTCCAAAACCGACAGTATAGTCTGGATGAGAGAAGAAATTGTATGACAGGAGTAGTTCATTCGAGCCCCGGACTTTTTCAATGGTCCGGGGTCTTTTTATTTACATGGACAGGGAAGTACCCCGTGCCGTGTGAGCCAGCGATCCTGCACAGCAATTCCTTGTAACAGAAGAACAACAAATACAAGGAGGATCATTATGAATCAGAACAAAGTATTAAGTGTCAGAAACCTCGTGCTGATCGCCATGTTCAGCGCACTCGCAGCTGTATTGGAGACGATTCAGGTAGCAGTTCCGTTTGCACCGCCGTTTTACAAGCTGGACTTCGCGGAACTCCCGGTACTGATCGGTGGATTCGCAATGGGACCGGCCCAAGCGGCCCTGATCGCTATCGTTAAGAACCTTTTAAAGCTGCTCTTAAACGGAACAAGCACTTACTATGTAGGTGAACTCGGAAATATCATCGGAAGCTGCATGTTCTCCGTACCGGCAGCCTTGATCTACCGCAGACATAAAACGAAAAAGACAGCAATGGTCGCTCTTGCAGCCGGTGTCATCTGTGCCATCATCGGTGCCGTATTTGTAAACTGCGCGATCACTCTTCCGTTCTACGCGAAAGTCGCTTTCGGCGGAATCGAGAACATCATCGCGATGGGAACAAAGATCAACCCGGCAGTTACAAACCTGTATACATTCGCAATCTTCATGATCGTTCCGTTCAACCTTGTAAAATGCGGGCTGAACGCAATCGTGACAGCGCTTGTATATAAGCATGTCAGCGTGATCATCCATGCAGGAGTCCACAGAGAAAAGAAAGCAGAAAACACAGCGGCATAACGCCTGAAGCGAAGATCCCCTGGAATAGAGGCGGCGAGAGCCGTATCTGTTCCGGGGATTTATACTTTATATGAGTAACGAGCTGAAGATTGTCCCTGTATGAGATTTTTCGGCTGCCAGATGCCAGTGGAACGGATCCGACAGCTGGTGAAACAGGGCGCGGGCGTGAGAAAACTTGAGAATGGAGAGAGTAAAATGGTAAGATATTATAACGAACTGACAAGACTGGAAATGGAACAGGTCGATAAGGACGAGACGGTGGTCATGATCCCAATTGGAGCGCTGGAACAGCATGGAAATCAGTGTCCGCTGGGCACGGACGAGATCATCGCGGAGGGAACAGCGAGACGGATCAAAGAGGAGCTTGATAAGGAGATTCCGGACTACCCAATGTTGATCTTCCCGCTGATCCCGGTGGGACTCAGCACGGAACATGTGAACTTCTGCGGCTCCGTCACCTTAAAGCCGGACACCTTTTATCATGTCCTCTACGATATCTGCAAAGGTCTGGCACATCACGGATTCAGGAAGATTGCAATCTTAAACTGCCATGGCGGAAACTCCCCGATCATCCAGGTTTTAAGCAGGGAACTGAGAAGTGAACTCGGAATCGCCGTGTTCATCATCAACTGCGGCGCGTTCTTCGGAAACCAGGCGGTAAAAGACACTGTGACACCCGGAAACATCTGGGATTTCCACGGTGGTGAGATGGAGACATCCATGGTCCTTGCGGAGCGCCCGGAGACAGTAAAATTGGAGACCTCAGAGGCGGGAATTCCAAGAAAATTTATGGGAAACAAGACATTTACCGTTTATGGACCGATCACCCTGGGCTGGGTATCGGAAGAGTGGGAGACCGAGGACGGAAAGCCCATCGGAATCGGCGGTGATCCGAGCGGGGCGACGGCGGAGAAAGGAAACCAGATCTATGACAGCTTTGTGGAGTCGATCCTTTCTGGACTGAAAGAGATCAGGAAATGGAAAGATTAAAAGCCTGTAAATCCATAGGAAATCTGTTGCAACCGTAACTTTCATGTGCTAAACTGAATACGCAATTAAACAAAGTGAGGTGCTGCGTTTTATGCAGCACCTTTATCATTACGCGGCGAGCTATAATTATAACGCCGCATGGGCATAAAAATGGAAAACTGCGCAGTAGAAATGTCGGTTTTCCAGGACATTTGAGCAATAGAATCGAGAGTGCAGAACATGAATACAAAAGTAGTTCGAATCAATGAAGAAGAAAAGACAAGAGAAGCGCTGGAAAAGAATCCGGGACTTTTAGAGGCGGCTGAGATCTTAAGAAACGGCGGTCTTGTGGCGTTTCCGACAGAGACTGTTTACGGTCTCGGCGCAAACGCGTTAAACGAGGAGGCGGCGAAAAAGATCTACGCGGCAAAAGGCCGCCCGTCCGACAACCCGCTGATCGCCCATATTTCCTGCATGGAAGAACTTCCGGCGATCGTGAAGGAGATCCCGGAGGCGGGACGGAAACTGGCTGAAAAATACTGGCCGGGTCCGCTGACTATGATCTTCCCGAAAAAGGACATCGTGCCTTACGGAACTACAGGCGGCCTCGACACCGTTGCGGTCCGCATGCCGGTGGACCCTGTAGCGAACTGCCTGATCCATCTTGCTGGCGTTCCGATCGCGGCTCCGAGTGCCAACACATCTGGAAGACCGAGCCCGACGAAGGCGGAACATGTCATCGAGGACATGGACGGAAAGATCGAGATGATCATCGACGGCGGCGCTGTTGGAATCGGCGTGGAGTCTACCATCGTGGATGTGTCCAGCGAGATCCCGACACTTCTCCGTCCGGGTGCGATCACCATCGAGACGCTACGCGAGACACTGGGACAGGTGGATATCGACCCGGTGATCTTAGGACCGGTGAGCGGCGATATCAAGCCGAAGGCGCCGGGAATGAAATATCGCCATTATGCGCCGAAGGCGGATATGACACTGGTGGAAGGCGATATGGACAAGGTCGTTGCCTACATCAATGAGCAGACAAAGAAAGCGGAAGTTGAGGGAAAGAAAGTCGGCATTATCTGCACCGAGGAGAGCCGGAATCTGTACCAGGGCGGAAACCTCGAGGTGATCGGAAGCCGGGAACACGAGGAGACCGTGGCCCACAACCTGTTTGCGGTGCTGCGTGACTTCGATGCCCGCAAGGTTGACTGTATTTTCTCCGAAAGCTTTTCTAAAGACCAGCTTGGCCAGGCGATTATGA
>CAVIYT010000157.1:0-16308 GCA_963646925.1 Paludibacteraceae bacterium | reverse complement strand
CCTGTACCGTGATCCCGAACCGTGGAGCATGGTTAGAGTATGAGACCGATTCCAACGACGTGTTCTATGTCCGCGTAGACCGTACAAGAAAGGTCCCGGTTACAGTCCTGATCCGTGCGCTCGGATACGGAACAAACGCCGAGATCATTGACCTCTTCGGTGAAGAGCCGAAGCTTCTCGCAAGCTTTGGAAAAGATACATCTGACAACTACCAGGATGGCCTTCTCGAATTATATAAGAAGATCCGTCCGGGCGAGCCGCTGTCCGTTGACAGCGCTGAGAGCCTGTTAAATGGTATGTTCTTCGACCCGAGAAGATACGATCTCGCGAAGGTTGGCAGATATAAATTCAACAAGAAACTTCACATGAAGAATCGTATCGTTGGACAGATCCCGTCCGAGGATATCGTTGATACATCTACAGGTGAGATTCTTGCTGAAGCAGGAAAGGCAATCACAAAAGACCAGGCGATCGCGATCCAGAACGCGGCGATCCCGTATGTATGGATCCAGACTGAGGAGCGCGTAGAGAAAGTTCTCTCCAACCTCATGGTAGACCTTTCCGCATATGTAACATTTGATCCGGAAGAAGTAGGTATCACAGAATTAGTATACTACCCGGTATTAAAAGACGTTCTGGAAAAAGCAGGGGATGACGAGGAAGAGTTGAAAGCTGAACTCCGCCGCAACGTCCACGAGCTCGTTCCGAAGTGCATTACAAAGGAAGATATCCTTGCTTCCATCAACTACAACATGCACCTTGAGTACGGCATCGGCGTAAAAGATGATATCGACCATCTTGGAAACCGTCGTATCCGCGCTGTCGGCGAGTTGCTTCAGAACCAGTACCGTATCGGTCTCTCCAGAATGGAGCGTGTGGTACGCGAAAGAATGACAACACAGGACATCGACGGAATTACTCCGCAGTCCCTGATCAATATCAAACCGGTAACTGCAGCAGTGAAAGAGTTCTTCGGAAGCTCCCAGCTGTCCCAGTTCATGGACCAGAACAACCCGTTATCCGAGCTTACGCATAAGAGACGTCTCTCCGCGTTAGGACCGGGCGGTCTGTCCAGAGAGCGTGCAGGATTCGAGGTTCGAGATGTACACTACACCCACTACGGTCGTATGTGTCCGGTCGAGACTCCTGAGGGACCGAACATCGGTCTTATCAACTCCCTCGCAAGCTACGCAAAGGTTAACCAGTACGGTTTCGTTGAGGCACCGTACCGTGTCGTAGACAAGAGCGATCCAACGAACCCGCGTGTTACTGACGACGTTATTTATATGACAGCTGATGAAGAGGACAATTACATCGTAGCACAGGCGAACGAGCCGCTCGATGAGGAAGGCCACTTCATCCACAACAACGTATCCGGTCGTTTCCGTGAGGAGACTTCCTCCTTCCAGAAGAGACAGATCGACTTAATGGACGTATCCCCGAGAATGGTATTCTCCGTCGCTACATCCATGATTCCGTTCTTACAGAACGATGACGCGAACCGTGCGCTGATGGGATCCAACATGCAGCGTCAGGCAGTGCCGCTTCTGTCCACAGAGGCTCCGGTCGTTGGTACCGGTATTGAGGGCAAGGCAGCCGTTGACTCCGGTGTGTGCGTAGTCGCTAAGAATGCCGGTGTCGTTGAGCGTTCCGCTTCCAATGAGATCGTTATTAAGAGAGATTCCGACGGCAACCGCGATGTTTACCGCCTGATCAAGTTCTCCCGAAGCAACCAGTCCAACAGCTACAACCAGAAGCCGATTGTTTACAAGGGCGACCATGTAGAGAAAGGCGAGGTTATCGCGGACGGACCGTCCACAAAGGATGGAGAGATCGCACTTGGTAAGAACCCGTTAATCGGATTCATGACCTGGGAAGGTTACAACTACGAGGATGCGGTTCTCTTAAGTGAAAAACTCGTTATGAACGATGTATACACATCTGTTCATATTGAAGAATATGAATGCGAATCCCGTGACACCAAGTTGGGGCCGGAAGAGATCACAAGAGATGTTCCGGGTGTTGGTGAGGACGCATTAAAAGATCTGGATGAGAGAGGAATCATCCGCATCGGCGCTGAGGTCCGTGCCGGTGATATCTTAGTCGGAAAGGTGACTCCGAAGGGAGAGACCGAGCTGACAGCAGAAGAGAGACTTCTTCGCGCGATCTTCGGTGAGAAGGCAAGAGAAGTCCGCGACACATCCTTAAAAGTACCGCACGGCGCATACGGAACAATCATCGACGCGAAACTCTTCACAAGAGAGAATGGCGACGAGCTTGCTCCTGGCGTAAACGAGACAGTCCGCATCTACATTGCTCAGAAACGTAAGATCTCTGTTGGTGATAAGATGGCCGGCCGTCATGGTAACAAGGGTGTTGTCTCCCGTGTACTTCCGGTAGAGGATATGCCGTTCCTTCCGAACGGACGTCCGCTCGATATCGTATTAAATCCGTTAGGCGTGCCGTCCCGAATGAACATCGGAC
Source organism: Paludibacteraceae bacterium (assembly GCA_963646925.1). GTDB lineage: Bacteria > Bacillota > Clostridia > Lachnospirales > Lachnospiraceae > Pilosibacter. The sequence continues at coordinate 13,824 of CAVIYT010000157.1, read as the reverse complement.
AGGTCCTCGAGATCCACTTAAGCCTTGCAGCAAAGGCACTTGGATTCAACGTTTCCACACCGGTATTCGATGGCGCGGACGAGAACGATATCCAGGATACACTGGAGCTTGCAAACGATTATGTAAACATGGAATGGGATGCATTCCAGGAGAAGTATAAAGAGATCCTTCGTCCGGAGGCTATGGAATACCTCGGCGAGCACCTTGACCATCGTGCTCTCTGGAAGGGCGTTCCGATCAGCCGTACCGGTAAGGTACAGCTCCGCGATGGACGTACAGGTGAATACTTCGATGGCCCGACGACCATCGGACACATGCACTACCTGAAACTGCATCACCTGGTTGACGATAAGATCCATGCCCGTTCCACAGGTCCATACGCACTGGTAACACAGCAGCCGTTAGGTGGTAAAGCACAGTTCGGCGGACAGCGTTTCGGTGAGATGGAGGTTTGGGCTCTTGAGGCTTATGGCGCAGCTTACACACTTCAGGAGATCCTGACTGTGAAGTCCGATGACGTTGTAGGACGTGTAAAGACTTACGAGGCGATCATCAAGGGCGAGAACATTCCGGAGCCGGGTATTCCGGAGTCCTTCAAGGTACTCTTAAAAGAGTTACAGTCTCTCGGACTGGACGTAAGAGTGTTGCGTGACAACGGTGAGGAGGTCGATATGTCTGAGAACATCGACTACTCTGATACCAACTATGACCTTCGTTCCATCATCGAGGGAGACCGCCGTTACAACGATAAGGAAGACTTATCCGACTACGGATTCCAGAAACAGGAATTCAAGGGCGACGAGCTCGTCAACGTGGAAGAAGATGACTATACAAACGACGGTGCCAAAGACGACTATGTCGATGACGATTATACCGAGGATGACGACAAATAATTAGAAGGGAGTACCGTTCATGCCTGAGACAAATGAAACTTATCAGCCGATGACATTTGACGCAATCCGTATCGGACTTGCCTCTTCGGAAAAGATTCTGGAATGGTCCCATGGTGAGGTTAAGAAACCGGAGACCATCAACTACAGAACCTTAAAGCCGGAAAAAGACGGTCTGTACTGTGAGAGAATCTTTGGACCGACCAAGGACTGGGAGTGTCATTGTGGTAAATACAAGAAAATCAGATATAAAGGTGTTATCTGTGACCGCTGCGGCGTTGAGGTAACAAAGTCCAGCGTTCGTCGTGAGCGTATCGGACACATTGCGCTTGCCGCTCCGGTATCCCATATCTGGTATTTTAAAGGTATTCCGAGCCGTATGGGCCTGATCCTGGATATCTCTCCGAGAGTCCTCGAGAAAGTTCTGTACTTCGCTTCCTATATCGTTCTGGATGCCGGAAATACCGGTCTTCAGTTAAAGCAGGTCCTTTCCGAGAAAGAGTACCGCGATGCTGTTGAAAAGTACGGCTACGGCACATTCCGTGTAGGAATGGGTGCAGAGGCAGTTCAGGAACTTTTAAAGAATATCGATCTGGACAAAGACTCCGAAGAGCTTAGAAAAGCTCTTCAGGAGGCATCCGGCCAGAAGAGAGCGAGAATCATCAAACGCCTTGAGGTCGTAGATGCATTCCGCAGCTCCGGAAACAGACCGGAGTGGATGATCATGAACGTAATTCCGGTTATCCCGCCGGATATCCGTCCGATGGTACAGCTGGATGGTGGACGTTTCGCGACATCCGATTTAAACGACTTATATAGAAGAATCATCAACCGTAACAACCGTCTTGCAAGACTTCTTGAACTCGGCGCTCCGGACATCATCGTCCGCAACGAGAAGAGAATGCTGCAGGAGGCCGTTGACGCCCTGATCGATAACGGCAGACGCGGAAGACCGGTTACAGGTCCTGGAAACCGTGCGTTAAAGTCCCTTTCCGATATGTTAAAGGGTAAGCAGGGACGTTTCCGTCAGAACCTTCTCGGTAAGCGAGTTGACTATTCCGGACGTTCCGTTATCGTCGTTGGACCGGAACTTAAGATCTACCAGTGTGGTCTTCCGAAAGAGATGGCGATCGAGCTCTTCAAACCGTTCGTTATGAAGGAGCTTGTTGCAAACGGAACCGCACACAACATTAAGAACGCGAAGAAGATGGTTGAGCGTCTCCAGACAGAGGTTTGGGATGTACTCGAGGATGTAATCAAAGAGCATCCGGTTATGTTAAACCGTGCTCCTACACTTCACCGTCTTGGTATTCAGGCGTTCGAGCCGATCCTTGTAGAAGGTAAGGCGATCAAGCTTCATCCCCTCGTTTGTACCGCATTCAACGCGGACTTCGATGGAGACCAGATGGCGGTTCACCTTCCGCTTACAATGGAAGCTCAGGCAGAGTGCCGCTTCCTTCTTCTCTCCCCGAACAACCTGTTAAAACCGTCTGATGGTGGTCCGGTAGCCGTTCCTTCCCAGGATATGGTCCTCGGTATCTACTACCTGACACAGGAGAGACCGGGCGCAAAGGGTGAAGGCATGTTCTTCAAGAGCCCGAACGAAGCACTTCTTGCATATGAGAACGGTGCCGTTACTCTTCACGCAAGAATCAAAGTCCGTGTGACAAAGACTCTTCCGGATGGAAGAACCATGACAGGTATCGTTGATACAACGGTTGGACGTATCCTCTTCAACGAGATCATCCCGCAGGATCTTGGATTTGTTGACAGAACGATCCCGGGCAACGAGTTAAAGCCGGAGATCGATTTCCTCGTAAAGAAGAAACAGTTAAAGCAGATCCTCGAGAAAGTCATCAATACACACGGAGCGATCCAGACAGCGATCACCCTGGACGATATCAAGGCGATCGGTTACAAGTACTCCACAAGAGCCGCTATGACCGTATCCATTTCCGATATGACTGTCCCGGCAACAAAGAAGCAGCTCCTTGCAGACGCAGAAGCTACGGTTGACCGTATCGCGAAGAACTTCCGCCGTGGTCTTATCACAGAGGAAGAGCGTTACAAAGAAGTTATCGATGTATGGAAAGCAACCGATGACCAGTTAACACATGACCTTCTGACAGGTCTTGATAAATACAACAACATCTTCATGATGGCGGACTCCGGAGCCCGTGGTTCTGACAAGCAGATCAAGCAGCTTGCTGGTATGCGAGGACTTATGGCGGATACAACCGGTCACACAATCGAACTCCCGATTAAGTCCAACTTCCGTGAAGGTCTTGACGTACTTGAGTACTTCATCTCCGCACATGGTGCGAGAAAAGGTATGTCCGATACCGCTCTTCGTACAGCCGACTCTGGTTATCTGACAAGACGTCTTGTTGACGTATCCCAGGATCTCATTATTCGTGAGACAGACTGCTGCGAGAACAAGGGCACGATCCCGTACATGGAGATCGAGGGCTTCTCAGACGGTAAAGAGACAATTGAGACCCTCCAGGAGAGATTAACAGGCAGATATATCGCAGAGACAATCACAGATCCGGATACCGGAGAAGTTGTTGTCAAAGCAAACCATATGTGCACACCGAAGCGTGCTGCAGCCGTAATTAAGATTCTTGAGAAACTCGGCAGAAACACAGTCAAGATTCGTACCGTATTAACATGTAAATGCCATATCGGTGTTTGCTCCAAGTGTTACGGCGCGAACATGGCAACAGGTCAGCCGGTACAGGTTGGTGAGGCTGTTGGTATCATTGCCGCACAGTCCATCGGTGAGCCTGGTACACAGCTTACCATGCGTACATTCCACTCCGGCGGTGTTGCCGGCGGCGATATCACACAGGGTCTTCCTCGTGTCGAGGAGCTTTTCGAGGCTAGACGCCCGAAGGGACTCGCGATCATCGCTGAATTCGGTGGTGTTGTCACAATCAAAGATACAAAGAAGAAACGTGAGATCATCGTTACAGATCCAGAGACAGGAAACTCCAAGACTTATCTGATTCCTTATGGTTCCAGAATCAAAGTTACGGACGGACAGGTTCTCGAGGCCGGCGACGTTCTCACAGAAGGTAGCATCAACCCGCACGACCTGTTAAAGGTTAAGGGCGTTCGTGCCGTACAGGATTACATGATCCGTGAGGTACAGCGTGTTTACCGTTTACAGGGTGTAGAAATCAACGATAAGCATATCGAGATGATCGTGCGTCAGATGTTAAAGAAGATCCGTATCGAGGAGAGCGGCGATTCCGACGTTCTTCCGGGTGTATCCATGGATGTTCTCGACTTCAACGAGATGAACGAAGAGCTCATCGCTGCAGGCAAACAGCCGGCAGAGGGCAAACAGGTCATGCTCGGTATTACAAAGGCATCCCTTGCAACCGATTCCTTCTTATCCGCCGCATCCTTCCAGGAGACCACAAAAGTTCTTACTGAGGCTGCGATCAACGGTAAAGTCGATCACCTGATCGGTCTGAAAGAGAACGTTATTATCGGTAAGCTGATCCCGGCTGGTACCGGAATGAAGCGTTACCGTAATATCAAGCTCAGCACAGGCGAGATCGAGGATAAGATCCCGGAGCAGGAAGCACCGGTTGCTGAACAGCCGCAGGAGGAGACAGAGGCTCCGATCGAAGAGGCAGAGAAGATCATTCTCAACGAGGATGATACACAGGATATCGACGAGTAAGCGGTATTTTGACAAATAAATATAGCGGGAAAGTTTTCGGAGACGGGAACTTTTCCGTATGCTGAGGCATATAAGAACAGCGAGGAGAACATGATAACTTCATGTTTTTCCTCGCTGTTTGAGTATCCTGAGGGTTAGAAGAAGGCAACTTGTAACGATTCGGCGGGGCGGCGGATCTGCTGTGTGGATCGTGAGAAGACTTGGGTTACATTTTGTATTATTTTGCGGGTCAGCGCGGCGGGCGTGCGGACCAATGGGGGTGTTTCTATGATTACGATACTGTCCAGTTTATTTATTAAAAACAGAGATCAGGTCGGCGACGGCGATGTGCGCCGGGCTTACGGCATGCTCTGCAGCATTGTGGGCATTGCGCTCAATGTCTTTTTGTTTGCCGGAAAATATCTGGCGGGAGTGATCAGCGGATCCATCGCCATCACGGCGGACGCGTTCAACAACCTGTCGGATGCCGGTTCTTCCTTTATTTCTCTTGTGGGATTTAAGTTTTCCGGCATGAAGGCTGACGCGGATCACCCGTTCGGACATGGGCGGATCGAGTATGTGTCCGGTTTCGGCGTTTCCATGATCATTATTCTCATGGGAATCGAGCTCTTAAAGACTTCCGCTGAGAAGATCTTTCACCCGGAGCCGGTGGAGACAGGTGCTCTGGCGGTGGGGATCCTTGTGGTCTCTATCTGTGTGAAGGGATACATGTGCTTTTACAACCGTGCGGTTGGCAAAAAGATTCAGTCGGAGACGATGAAGGCGACGGCCATGGACAGCATGAGCGACTCTATCGCTACAACTGCGGTCCTGATCTCCATGGCGGTGGCACATGTGACCGGCGTCAACATTGATGGATGGTGCGGCTGCCTTGTGGCATGCTTCGTATTGTATACAGGATTCGGCGCGGCGAAGGACACCTTAAATCCGCTTCTCGGTGAGCCGCCGTCTAAGGAATTTGTGGACGAGATCAAGGCGATCGTCCTGGCACATCCGGAGATCCTCGGGATCCATGACCTTGTGGTTCACGATTACGGTCCGGGAAGACGGATGATCTCCTTACACGGGGAAGTTTCCGGCGACAGCGATATTTTCGAGATTCACGACGTGATCGACCGGATCGAGAAGGAACTGAAGGGAAAACTTGGCTGCGAGGCAGTGATCCATATGGATCCTATCGTGGTCAATGATGAGAAGGTGGACGAGACGAAAAAGGAAGTCGTCGACATGATTGACGAACATTTCCCGGGTGTCTCCATTCATGACTTCCGCATGGTCCAGGGCCCGACCCACACGAACCTGATCTTCGACGCCGTCGTTCCGTTCCGGTATGGGAAGACGAACGATGAGGTGAAGCGGGGGATCGCGAAGATGATCTCGGAAAAGTGGAACAATTATTTCGCGATCATACAGGCGGAGCAGTCGTATCTGGAATAAGAAAATGAAAGTGATAGAATCCGGCAGAGCGCGTAAAGGCGGCTTTGCCGGATTTTTTGACAATAGGGGCATTTAAGAGGAAGAAATACAGAAAGTTAAAGAAAGTGTAAGAAGTTTACTGGCAAAATGGTTTGCGATTATAGGGAGAAACTGCTATACTGGAGACATAAACTCCCGGAGATATTCGGGCAGACGAACGGCAGAAAAGTGCGCTGGTGATTGGAGATTTGCGTGGATGACCGGCGGATAACTGCTGAATTTTAAGGAGGTCTCTCTTATGAAAAAGTGGAAAATGGTCCTGACTGCGGCGATGCCGTTGGCGATGGCGCTGTCCTTCCCGACATTCGCGGGCGAATGGCACGAAGATATGAACGGCTGGTGGTACGAGAACGACGACGGCTCCTACTACAGAAATGGCTGGTACTGGATCGACGGTGACCATGACGGCTGGGCTCAGTGCTATTATTTCGGAAATACCGGTTATATGGTGACAAATCCGGGTAATGCGCAGACGAATAGCGCACATGCGGACGGCTATGAGATCGACAAGAACGGCGCGTGGAGCGTAAACGGTGTTACCCAGGTAAAGGCAGTCCCGATCGCTGTCGAGGAGAATGATCCGGAGGCGCTGGAAGTCTACGAGGAGGCACAGCAGCTTAGTGAGTCCCTCTCAAGCGCGAATATCGATGTGGACTACACGATCACAATGTCCTATCTCGGACAGGATATCAATATGTCCATGGATATGAACCTGATGATGAAAGAGGGCGATAACGGAAATATGCAGTTCGTCTGCAAAGGCAGCGCTGACATGCTTGGAACCACAGTTCCGATCGACATGTTCTACACAGACGGATACATGTATATGGATACTATGGGCATGAAATATAAACAGGCTATGGATCTTGAGACTGCGAGAGCCCAGGCTACACAGATCGATATGAACATGGATACAGATGTTATCAAAGGCTTAAGAATGTATACAGACGGTGACACAAAGAAACTTGCGTTTACCATCGATGATGAGAAGATCAACGAGATCCTGAACGCGGTTACCGGCGCTACAGCTGAGACCTACGCAGAACTTGGTGTTAGCATGGGCTTGAAAGTCAATGAGGCAAACGGCGAGATGACCGTCAATAAAGATGGTTATTGTGAGGCTATGAAGGTGTTCATGGATTTCGGAATGAGCATCACAGATAACGCGACATCTGAAGTTGATGACATGAACTATAAGATGGATATGAACATGACATACAAGAATCCGGGCAAGGAAGTTTATTTTGAGATTCCGTCCACAGATGGTTATGAAGATATCGCTGCGGTTTATACGGTAGATGCGGAATAAGAGCGGCGAGGCTGAAAACGCTCTGAATTTTTAAAAGTGAAGTGTAAAAGGCGTTGGTCTGCGTGTGGCTGAGAGGTCATAGCAGTCGGCGCCTTTTTGCTATTATATATATGGAAAGAAGCAGTCGGCGGCAGGTTCTGCAGGACTGCGGTTTCACCTGCCGCGGGATCGGTCTGAAGCTGTGTTGGGAAAATAGCAGATTGAAGAATCTCTCATATATTATAGAAGAAAAGGGACAAAGAGGGAGAGATTATGGTATCTATCAGTCTTTGCATGATCGTGCGCAATGAGGTGAAAGTTCTCGGAAGATGCCTGTCCTGTGTGTATGGATTTGCGGATGAGATCATTATTGTGGATACGGGATCTTCGGACCGGACGAAGGAGATCGCGCATTCCTTTACCGATAAAGTTTATGATTTTGCCTGGATCGATGATTTTGCAGCGGCGAGAAATTTTGCGTTCTCGAAGGGAACGGGGGACTACCTGTTCTGGCTGGATGCGGATGATGTGATAACAGAGAAAGAACGGAAGAAACTGATGAATCTGAAGCGGTGGCTGGATCTGGAGCGGCCGGATGTGGTAATGATGAAATATGCGGTTGGATATGACGGGGATGGAACACCGTCATTTTTCTTTTATAGAGAACGGCTTTTAAGGCGGTGCGGGAAAGCCGTGTGGAAAGGGCGGATCCATGAAGCGGTGGAGCCCTTTGGGAAAGTAGTGCGGGAAGATATTCTGATCGAGCACCGGAAGGTGGGAGCCGGGGACCCGGACAGGAATCTTCGGATCTTTGAGCGGATGATCTGGGAAGAGGGGAAATTGTCTTCGCGGAATCAGTATTATTATGGAAAGGAATTGTATTATCACAGGAGATACCGGGAGGCGGCGGAGGTATTTTCGGGATATCTGAAATTGCCGGATGGCTGGCGGGAAGACCGGGTGGACGCATGCAGGCATGGGGCGTACTGCATGTACAAGATCGGGGACCGTAGGCAGGCGCTCCGGTTTCTGCTTTCTGGACTTTCCGAGGGGATTCCGAAGCCGGAACTCTGCTGTGACCTTGGATGGTGGTTCTTTTCAGCCGGGCGTTACCGTGACGCGATCTTCTGGTACGGGCAGGCGGTGCAGACCGGAAAATGGACCGGGGAGGACGGATTTGTGATGCCAGAGTACAGGGGATATGTTCCGTATCTGCAGATGTGCGTCTGTTATGACAGACTTGGGGATTGGAAGACGGCAGAGCGGTACAATGGGCTGGCGGAGCGATGCCGACCGGGGACGGAGGCATGCCGGCTGAATCGGGAATATTTTGCGCGAGTAGCAGTTTTGGACGGGCAGCATAGATTATAGTAAGCGAACAACCTATACGGGATGTCCGCAGAGAAAACATGCTGAAAGGGGAATTGATTATGCGTAATTATGGATATGATTTCTGGGAGAACGAAGACTGCAGAGCAGAGAGCTGTCGGGGCGGAGACGAGAGAGACCGCTGGGATGGAGGCTGTGGCTGCGGAAGAGACGGAAGAGACCGCTGGGATGGAGACCAGGGCTACGGAAGAGGCGGCTGCGGCGGGAACTGCAGCTGTGGAGGAAACGGAAGAGGCGGCTGCGGTGGAAACTGTGGGTGCGGAGGGAACGGAAGAGGTAGCTGCGGTGGAAACTGTGGCTGCGGAGGAAACGGAAGAGGCGGCTGCGGTGGAAACTGTGGGTGCGAAGGAAACGGAAGAGGCGGCTGCGGTGGAAATTGGGGCTGGGGAGGAAACTGCGGAGGCGGCTGGGGACGTGGAAACTGCTGGTGCAGAGGTTCGCAGGGCCCGAGAGGTCCTCAGGGATGCCCCGGCCCGGAAGGTCCAAGAGGTCCCCAGGGCTTTCCTGGATTTGACGGTCCGCCAGGTCCGATGGGCCCCATCGGTCCAACTGGTCCCCGCGGTGAGACCGGTCCTGCCGGAACGGTGACCGCTGCTGACCCGGTGGCAGACGCGACAGACGTTGAAAATGTGGTGGACCGCTTCAACGAACTTCTCACAAGCCTGAGAGAAGCCGGACTTCTCTCAATCGACAATGGATGACAAAACAAAAAGTGAGGGGCACAGAAATGTGCCCCCTCTGCGGTAATACAGCTGAAAAGCTATTGTTGGCGGTAAAAAATGCAAAGAATGAAGACTTGTTCAGCTATTCTGCCGTCTCCCCAAGCAGTGCCTCGATCTGCTTCCAGATCTCATTCGCAGACTGGAGCTTTTCAAGCCGTGTCTGCTTGCTGTCAACAACACCATTCATGATCTCGGAAGCAGCCTCGTAGTCTCCGCTCTCGGAAGCCGCTTTTGCTTTCGCACGGTTTTCTTTTACGGAAGACTCTGCTTTTGAGGATTGGAATGCGGAGATGCTGCGGCGAAGTTCCCGGATCTCTTTCCATGTTTCCTCGCTGACCGGAAGTTCCCCAGTCTCTTTATAAGCGGCGAGAATTTCCTTATAGCGGTTGGAAATTGCGTTGTTCTCCTCCCGAAGTGGATCGATCTGCGCGTTCAGTTCCTGCATCTTTGCGAACGTCGGCTCTGACTCCGCACGGAATTCTTCGTGTGTCTCAGCCGCAAATGCGGACATGGACATGAGACTGCTGAGTGCTGCTGCGGCGATAAATAATTTTATGTTTTTCTTCATAGGAATCGTCCTTTCTGCCTGACCGGCGAATATGATCTGTTTTCCGCAACCGGTAATGCGATTGAATGGCTGCGGGGCTTTCTTGTTTACACCCATATCATACACTGACCGGTATTGGCAGAAAAAGCAGTTGAATTCTGGCAGATTTGCGGCAGATATTTACGCAAAACTGAATCAATGCTATGATGAGGGCAGAATTGAAAGGAGAGACGTAACCAGGAGAGGACAGTTACGGAACGAAAAATATATGCAGAAACGAATTTACCTGGCGGATGATGAAGAAAATATCCGCGTGATCATGAAAACATTTCTTGAGAATGCCGGTTATGCGGTAGAATGCTTTGAAGACGGGACGGCCCTTGTCCGGAGGTTCGAAAAAGTGCCGCCGGATCTTGTGATCCTCGATATCATGATGCCGGGCGAGGATGGTTTGTCGATCTGCTCTTATTTAAGGAAGAAGAGCAGAGTACCGATCATTATCGTCTCATCCAGGGACACAGCTTTTGACAAGGTCATCGGGATCACCCAGGGAAGCGATGATTATATCGCAAAGCCGTTTCTGCCTCTGGAACTGGTAGCCCGTGTCCAGGCAGTCTTAAAACGGACAGAAATTTTCTCCCATAGAGAGACCAGCAGCCTGTTCTGCGGAAATATGACGATCCGCCCGGCGATCCGGAAAATATTCGTGAATGAGGAAACATTTCCGGCAACTCCGACAGAGTATGAGTTCCTTCTATATTTGATGGAGCGCCTTGGACATGCTGTGGCGAAAAAGGAGATTCTGAGAGAAGTGTGGCATTACGAGGATGATCGGGATATCCATGTGGTGGATGATCTTGTGAAGCGCCTTCGGAAAAAACTGAAGCAGTATGGATCCACGGCTTTTTTGGAGACGATCTGGGGATTCGGTTTTCAGCTGAGCGAACAGAAAGCGGCAGCTGAAAACCTGAAAGAGGAGAAGTAGAGATGGAGAAGAATAAGAAACCGCGTCTGCAGATTCAGCTGTTTCTGCCGGTTCTGGTCATTCTGATCATTTTTCCGATTGCCGTATTTTTGATGTTCGGCGGAGCAGCAAACGGCTATTTTGATCAAATGGCGGAGCGGAATACGGACAGACTTGTGATCCAGATGAGACGGATCATCCGGGAGACATATGGAGACTATGGGACAAATGACAGAAATGCTGAGCAGATCCATGGAAAGAAACGCGAGAAACAGAGCGCAGATATCCAGGAAAATAACGGGGAAAGCCGGGAAACGGGAAAATTACTGTCCGGAGTCGAGGAAATGATGCGGTCCGGGAATAATAAGACATCTGTTCTCATTCTCGGAAGCGGACTTGGACTTTCATGGCCGAAGGAAGGCGAGCTGACAGAGTCAACCTCAGAACTGCTGGCGTTATGTCAGAAAGAGATCGATGGAAGCGGAATTCCTGTGCGAGAGGCTGTAAAAATTAAAACATCGAAGAAGAGATATATTGTTCAGCTTCTGGAATCACCGGCGGCAGGAGATATGGCAGATAAATATGTCATCTGCTATTCTGCGGTTCCTGACACAGCGTCTCTTCTGGGAAATGTCTGGAAACCACTGCTGTTCTGTACGCTTGTCTGCATGACCGGCGCAGGAATCTGCGTGTGGCTGATCACAAAAAATATCACAAAACCGCTGGATATCCTGTGCCAGAGTGCGGAGCAGATCGGAAATGGGGAGTATGAAACGATCGGCGAACCTTTTTCGACGGAGGAGCTGGAAGAACTGCGGATCTCAGTCAACCGCATGTCGAAAAAACTGAAGGCATCGGAAGAAAATATGAGAAGCTTTTACCAGAATGTCTCCCACGACCTCAAAACACCGCTTGCGTCCATCACAGGATATGCCCAGGGGATCCAGTATGGTCTTCTGAAAGATCCGGCAGCCGCGTCGGAAGTCATCATGAAAGAGTGCATGAGGATGTCGGATATGGTGGAGAGTATCTTGACGCTTGCAAAGATTGAGAATGGCAGTATGAAACTGGAACTTCTCTCGATCCCGCTGGATGAGTTTCTGGAAGAACAGATCGTGATCTTAAGGGGAAGTGCCGGAGAAAAGAAACTTTATCTGGAAGGAAATGTGCCTGAGATCGAGATCAGAGCGGACGCGAAATTGCTGATCCGCGTCCTGCAGAACGCAGTATCAAACTGTTTGAGGTACGCGGAACACGCGGTGTGGATCTCAGCGTCATATTCCGGCGGTATGGCGGAGATCACGGTCGCGGATGACGGACCGGGAATCGACGCGGAAGAGCTTCCGCATATTTTTGAACGGTTTTATAAAGGAAGAAATGGAAACTTCGGGCTGGGACTTTCCATTGTGCAGAGCGGACTTGCGTGTATGGGCGGAAATGTTTCTGTGGAAAATCGGAAGGTACCGGAACATGGAGCTGTCTATCGGCTACGGATCCCTGTATCAGAAAAAGGCAGCAGGGATAAAGAAAATGCGAAAGCATGAAAAACAGTACTGTGGACAGTCGGATAAGAACGATTGCGTGAACAGGACAAGTGTGATAAAATTCAGTCGGGAACCCCAAATGGGCTGTGGATGCAGTCTTCCTGGATATATTGAGTGCCGGGAAAAATAGAACGGTCCACAGGTATCTCCAACAGGATAACGCACAGACCTTGGAGAGGGTCTATAAACACTACTACTTTTAATGCGAGGAGTAATTCAAATTCTGCCAGGAATATTGAATGGTGAGGGAAAATATGAGCGAAGAAACATGGAACGTCCTTGACCCGGACGAATATGTAAAACACAATCCATTTATGGGATATACAAATATGAAGATCGAAAAGATCTCCCCGGAATGCAGCGAGATCAGTATGAAGATCACCCACGGAGTGACGAACCTTATGGGCATGGTCCACGGCGGAATGCTCTATGCGCTGGCGGATGTGGTCACAGGTCTCACCGCCAGAGCTGACGGAAGAAAATATGTGACCCAGAGCGCACATGTGAACTTTATCCGGAACGTATCGGAAGGGACCATCTATGCGAAAGGCATCCTGGTCCGCCGTGGCAGGTCCATCACCATCGTCCGCAGCGAGGTGACAGATGAAAAGGGAAATCTTCTGGCGGATGTGACGGTGGATATGTTCTGTCTTGGGGAGTAGAAAGCTGAAAAAATAATAAAAACCAGAGAGAAAACCAGATCGAATCGGTCAAAATTACAAGAGATAAATTTGAGACAACTCATCCAGGCGTGTCATGGTCGAAAAACGCCGTATTTTCAAAGAAAATTTAAGGTTTCTCCTTGACATGCAGAAAAACTCTGTATATAATAATGGGGCGTGCATCGGGTACGTCCCGTTTTTTGTGCGCATAAAGGCTGATAAGCAGCAACCAACAGTCAATATCACAGGAGGTGAAAAGAATGCCAACATTTAACCAGTTAGTAAGAAAAGGTAGAGAGACTACTGTAAAGAAATCTACAGCTCCGGCACTCCAGAAAGGATACAACTCCCTTCACAAGAAAGCGACAGATACATCTGCTCCGCAGAAGAGAGGTGTGTGCACAGCTGTTAAGACTGCAACTCCTAAGAAGCCGAACTCCGCTCTTAGAAAGATTGCCAGAGTACGTCTTTCCAACGGTATTGAAGTAACAAGTTATATCCCGGGTGAGGGACATAACCTTCAGGAGCACTCCGTTGTTCTGATCCGCGGTGGTCGTGTAAAGGACCTTCCGGGTACCAGATACCACATCATCAGAGGTACTCTTGATACTGCAGGCGTTGCCAACAGAAGACAGGCTCGCTCCAAGT
>CAVIYT010000156.1:0-7074 GCA_963646925.1 Paludibacteraceae bacterium | reverse complement strand
CCACATTAAACGGACCGTTTACAGATCCGCTGGCACTCCAGGCCATCGAGATGGTTCTTGAATATCTGCCGGCTTCCTACAATGGAAATAAACACGCGAGAGAGGAGATGCACTACGCGCAGTGTCTCGCGGGAATGGCATTCTCCAACGCGCTTCTCGGAATCGTTCACTCCATGGCCCACAAGACAGGTGCGGCGTTCTCCACAGGACATATTCCGCACGGATGCGCAAACGCGATCTATCTTCCGTATGTAATACAGTATAACGCGAAGGACACCGTTGCGGCTGACCGTTACGCGGAGATCGCGAGAAGAATGGGCTTAGAGGGAAGATCCAGACAGGCACTGATCAACAGCCTCTGCGCGAAGATCAATGAATTCAATGAGAAGTTGAATATTCCGAAGACCTTAAAGGAATTCGGTATCAATGAGGATGAATTCAAGGAGAAAGTTGACCATATCGCGGAACTCGCGGTCGGTGACGCATGTACCGGATCTAATCCGAGACCGATCGATCCGGCGAATATGGCGAAGCTGCTCACCTGCACATATTACGGAACAGAAGTTGATTTCTGATGATAATTTGAGACGCGGCTGTGAGGGTGCTAAACAGCTGCAGAAAAGATTATCTGCAAAATATAAAGATTGCGGTGTAATCGAATTTTGTGATGGAATCACAGATAAGAAAGTCTCTGCTGGATGAGTCTGGCAGAGACTTTCTTGTTTTTGTATCATTCTATTGACTTTCTATAGAAGCCACTCTATAATATATGGTATTGAATACTACATCACGGGGAATGAATAAAAATATATGAGAGCCGTGATAGGGAATAGAGCTGGAGGAAGCAGTATGAATTATAGAATTATTGGGGACAGCTGCATGGATCTTACGGAAGAGCAGAAGAAGGATCTGCATTTTACTTTGATCCCGTTTACACTTATGGTGGAAGATCACCAGTTTGTAGATGATGAGAATTTTAACCAGAAGGAATTCTTAAAGATCGTGAAGGAGAGCCCGGAGTGCCCGAAGACCGCATGCCCGTCTCCGGAGACATTTAAGGAAGCTTATTGCTGCGAGGAGGAGAACGTATTTGTGATCGCGATCTCTTCCCACTTAAGCGGATGCTACAACAGCGCGGTTCTCGCGAAGAATCTCTATGAGGAAGAGTTTGGAACCGGAAAGAAGAATATCGTTGTGATCGATTCCGAGTCCGCGTCCACAGGAGAAGTAAACCTGGCGCTTTACGTGCAGGAACTTTGTGAGCAGGATGTTCCATTTGATGAGATCGTAAAGAAGACCCTGGAATACCGCGACAGACAGAAGACATATTTCGTTCTGGAAACTCTGGATACATTGAGAAAGAATGGACGTCTCACCGGACTTCAGGCATTCTTCGCGACAAAGTTAAACATCAAGCCGGTTATGGGCGCGGACCACGGCGTGATCATCAAACTTGATCAGGCCCGCGGAATCCAGAAAGCGCTTCAGAGAATGGTGGAGATCGTTGTGAAAGAGGCTGGAACGACAGAGGATAAGTGCCTCACGATTGCTCACTGCAACGCACCGGAGCGCGCACAGTATGTAAAAGAAAAATTTGAGCAGACCGCGAAGTTCAAGAGGATCATCGTGACGGAAACTGCCGGACTTGCAACTGTTTATGCGGGAGACGGCGGAATTATTGCGGCGGTATAAAATGTAAGAGAAATCGATATGAAAAGGTAACAGGAAAGCAGATCACCAGGTCGATTATTTTGAAAAATATATAAGTTTACGAAAAGGCCCAGTTTTATGAGTAGAGCAAAAGTTTAACTCATAAAAACTGGGCCTTTTTTTAACTGAAAATTTAGATATATTAATGGGCGAAGTTTTGGAAAACAGGGTCAGCCGAGTATGTAAGCCACATCGGACGATTTTGTACAGTGAAAATAATGAGTGGCAGTTACTTATTCATCTTTGTCGGATCTGCAAGCTCCATCCCTTGATAGATCTTTTCTTCTTTCAAATACTTTGCAATAGAATTTAGAACCAGTCTCTTATTCCCGCTCCATTCCGGCGCCATCAGGATCGATTTTGGTCCATCCCCGCTGATGCGGTGAATCACTGTTTCCTGCGGGAGAATTTTTAAGCAGTCACCGATGAGTTCCAGATATTCCTGCAATTCCATCGTGCGAAAGGCGTCGGATGCGTATAGATCCGCAAGGTCTGTTTCCCTTAAGACATGGAGCAGCTGCAGCTTGATCCCGTCCACATGGAGTTTCCCGAGATAGTCCACGGTTTCTAACATCCGCTCCCTGGATTCACCGGGAAGCCCGAGGATCACATGGACGATCACGGTAAGGCCGACAGCCTTTAACTTCCAGTAGGCATCCTCAAAGACTGGAAGTTCATAACCTCTGCGGATCAATTTTGCCGTATCTTCATGGATCGTCTGCAATCCCAGTTCCACCCAGACCGGTTTTTCCCTGTTTAACCGGGATAAGAGCCCGATCGTCTCATCCGGAAGACAGTCCGGTCTTGTGCCGATAGAGATGGCACAGACTTCCGGGAGAGCGATCGCCTCGGAAAAGAGCCGTTCCAAATAGGTGACCGGGGCGTAAGTGTTCGTGTAGGACTGAAAATATGCGATATAGGCGGCGTCATCCCCGGAGATCTTCCGGCTGACGCGGGCTTTTGCAAGATCGGCCTGTTCCTTCAGAGACCCGGCCTGTTTTTCCGCAAAATCCCCGGATCCGCCAGCGCTGCAGAAGATACAGCCGCCGGTTCCAAGTGTCCCATCCCGGTTCGGGCATGTCATGCCGCCGTCCAGGGCGATCTTATAGACCTTTTTTCCAAATATTTTCTTCAATTCATAGTCAAGAGAGTGGTACGGCTTGCCGTTCCAGTCGGTCTGAATCATAAAACAGATCCTTTCAAAAATAAAGTAAGAGAAATAGCGCCTGTTATGGTATAAACGTGGTGGAAAGAATGTGACAGCGGATCAGAAGAGGTTTCCGTCACGATAAAGTTTTCCTTGCAACACATATACGAGGTATTATATAATAATACGAGGTTTCTTTTCAACAAACTTTCTGGAAAACCTATGAAAATTAATGAAAAGAAACGGCAGAGAAATAAAAACATCCAAATAAAAATATCCGCCGACGCGGATCGAAAAGGAGATTGGGGTTATGGATAGAGAAGCTGCAAAGAAAGCATTACAGAGCGAGAAAGCGACTGGATTTTTCAAGGAAATGTACGGAAACGGCGCCGCAGAGAACGAGAAGCGCTATGAGCATGTTCTCGAAGGATTTGAAAAGACATTTGGTGAGAGCAATGTGAGCCTCTTCACATCCGCAGGCCGCACCGAGATCAGCGGAAACCACACAGACCACAACAACGGAAAAGTCCTGGCTGGAAGCATCAACCTGGACTGTGTAGCATGCGCAGCCGCAAACGGAACCGACGAGATCCACATTATCAGTGAGACATACAACCAGAAGTTCACGATCAACATCAAAAACTTAAAACCAAGCGATAAGATGGCCGGAACCATCGACCTTACAAAGGGAATGCTGGTCGGATTCCAGGAGATGGGATACAAGATCGGCGGCTTCGACGCTTACATCACGAGCAACGTGATCAGCTCCGCCGGAGTCAGCTCCTCCGCTTCCTATGAGATGCTGATCTGCTCCATGATCAACGAGTTCTTCAACGACGGAAAAGTGGACGTCGTTACATATGCCCATGTCGGCAAATACGCGGAGAACAAGTACTGGAACAAGGGCTCAGGACTTCTCGATCAGATGGCATGCGCGGTTGGCGGCATGATCACCATCGACTTCAAGAACCCGTTAAAACCGGTAGTAGAAAAGCTCGACTACGATTTCGGTGCCCAGGACCACAGCCTGATCATCGTCCAGACTGGTAAGGGCCATGCGGACTTAAGCGCTGAGTATTCCTCCATCCCGAACGAGATGAAGCGGGTAGCTGCCGTATTTGGAAAGGAAGTCTGCGCGGACATCACAGAAAAAGATGTGATCGAGAATGCGGACAAGGTGAGAAAAGAGGCAGGTGACCGCGCGTTCTTACGTGCCCTTCACTTCTTTGAGGAGAATAAGCGTGTCGAGAAACAGGTCCAGGCGTTAAAGGAGAACCGTTTCGACGAGTTCTTGAACCTGATCACCGAATCTGGAAATTCTTCCTGGAAATGGCTCCAGAACTGTTATGTTCCGGGAGCAGAGGAGCAGGGAATCACTTCCGCGTTAGCGCTCACAGAATTATTTATCAAGGAAAAAGGCTGCGGCGCATGCCGTGTTCACGGCGGCGGATTCGCGGGCGTTATCATGGCAATGCTGCCGAACTCCGTGACAGACGAGTACATCGCTTACATTGAAAAGGCGATGGGACCGGGAAGTGCGTACCGCATGAGCATCCGCCCGTACGGCGCTGTATGCGTGGATGGATATATCGCATGATGATGAAGCAAAAAAATGCAGAAAAACTGATCTGTGGGGACCGTTCATTAAAGTCGGTGCATGTACACGGTTTCGAAAATAAATGCAATCGAGGGAACTGTCGGAAACGTGTGTTTGGCGTACTTCTCATAGCTGTTGTGTCCTGCATGTCCACGGCGTGTTCGAAACAGGACACCGGCGCTTCGAAGACGAGAAAACTCATCATGGGGACCTTCACCGAGGACAGCGTGACTGACCGGGCGGGAAAAACTGTGGCGGCGACCATCAGCAACACCGTTCCCGGAATCTATGTGGAGACATGGCCGTCAAAGGGCGCTTATGTGAATCTTGAGCACCTGTTTGACGGGACATACGATCTCGTGATCGTTCCGGCGGAGGCAGCTTACGAGGCCTATACGGGAACCGGTGCCTGCGAGGGGGAAAAAAAAGAAAAACTCCGGGCGGTTGCGGCATGTTACCCAATTGTTTCCACTTGGGCATCCCCGAAGGAGCTGGGACTTTCAAAGGTACAGGAACTGAAGGGACACCCGCTTGCCGTTGGAAACGAAGGTTCTGAGACGGCGAAAGTGTCGGGAGAGGTGTTCGATGTCCTTGGAATCGACGAGGAAAACACCGAGATCTGGTACTACGGAATCAAGGGCGGAGCCGACGGGATCCGGGACCAGTGGGCCGATGGGATCCATGCGTTCGCGGAGAGTCCTGTTCCGGCTTACCAGGAACTTGCATCAGAGGACGCGATCCGTTTTTTATCCTACACGGATGACGAACTGAATGAGATCTTGGACGGACATCCGGAATACAGTAAGATCACGATTCCGGCGGGAACCTACGAGAATCAGGATGAGGAGATCACGACTTTCTGCGAGAAAGTTCTTGTCTGCGTGTCCGCGGATATGGACGAGGAGCTTGTCCATGAGATCGCCTGGGCGCTGGAGGTCAACGGACCGGTGTATACAGCCGGACAGGCGTTTATGCGGGCGATGGATGACAAGGAGTTCCGGGCCGCGGAGATTCCGATTCCGCTTCATGACGGGGCAAAGCGGTATTATGAGGAGCAGGGATATTTCGGAGAGTAGGCTCATCCCAGCTTTTGAAGGATAAGTGCAGATGACTGCGTCTGATGCAGCAGATCGGACGGAAAATTGAATATAGTTGAGCGTAAGGTACGGAATATCAACGAAAATAACAAACGGTCCTTCGGGAGACCGGGAATGGAGATGTCCTATGCTATACAAAGAATTGATCGAATTATTTGACATGTTGGACAGTGCATCAGCGTCCGGCAGTGAGGTGGTGGAGTATTTTAAGTCCATCGACCCGATGTGCCAGGCGGAGACATATCCTCTGACCGGTCCGAATGGCCACACGGATATGGTGCGGATCCTAATCCCGGGAAAGAACGGAAAGACGAAGGGCGGAAGTGCCAGAACGATCGGAATTCTCGGCCGTCTTGGCGGACTGGGCGCAAGACCGGATCAGACGGGCTTTGTTTCCGACGGGGACGGAGCGCTGACCGCGCTGGCAGCCGCCGCGAAGCTTCTCAGAATGCAGGTGAAAGGCGATTCCCTGGAGGGCGATGTGTTTATCTCCACCCACGTGTGTCCGAATGCGCCCACGATCCCGCATGAACCTGTCCCGTTTATGAACTCCCCGGTGGAGACATGGCAGGTGAATCAAGAGGAAGTGACAGATGCCCTGGACGCGGTCCTTGTTGTGGATACCACAAAGGGAAACCGGATCATTAACCACCGCGGATTCGCGATCTCACCGACCGTATGCCAGGGATATATCCTGAGGGTCAGCGAGGATCTTCTCAATGTGATGCAGACGACAACGGGAAAACTTCCGTATGTGTTTGCGTTGACGCAACAGGATATCACGCCTTACGGAAACGGAATCTTCCATTTAAACAGCATCCTGCAGCCGGCGACGGCCACAAAAGCTCCGGTGGTAGGCGTCGCGATCACAACGGAGACCATCGTTGCCGGATGCGCGACGGGGGCCATGCATATGGAAGACATGGACGAGGCGGCCCGGTTTATGATCGAGGCGGCGAAGGCATTCGGAAAAGGAAAGCTGAATTTCCTGGATGAGGAAGAGTTTGCGCGGATCAAGGACCTTTACGGCAGTATGGAACATTTCCAGACGCTTGGAAGGAAGAAAGAAGAGGCGTAAAGGCCGGAATCTCAGCCAGATTTCAGCAGCAGATGCAATTTTTTAAGAATTTTGACAGAAATTTATCATAAATCCCGGTGGAAAAAATTTGACAGGTTCCGCCGGGATTGTTACAATTACGGGTAGAACGAAAATTGTAGTAATATGCGAAAACCGTCTTTGGACGGATGATGGAGAATATACATGTCAGACAGAGAAATGATAGAAGAAACTAAGAAAGGCGATCCGGCGGAGACAGAGACTGTAACCCAGGCGATTCCGGCAGAGGGAGTCGTTGGACAGGAAACGGAACAGCCAGTGGGTGAGAACCTTGAGCAGAAGACGGAGCAGTCAGCTGGGGAAACCGCTGTACAGGAAGCGGAAGCACCGGTGAGCGGGACGGAAGCAGAGAATCCTCAGGCGGAGCCAGCGGATGCAGAATCGGAAGAATCCCACAGATCCCGTT
>CAVIYT010000155.1:0-8053 GCA_963646925.1 Paludibacteraceae bacterium | reverse complement strand
GGATCCACTCACAGAAGGAGTAGAACAGGATGTCGGCCGCGAGGCCGGAGGTGAACATCATGCTCGCCCACACGAAAAGCGGATATTTCGGCTTCTCATCCGGCTTTCCGAGGCGGATATTTCCGAATCTGGAGAAGGCCAGATACAGGGAGAGCAGGAAGACGAAGAGTCCCACAGCCAGGTAGAACAGGCCGAAGGTGTCCCCTAAGATAAATCGGATCGTGTCCAGAACGCTCTTTGAAGCGTCCGGCATCAGAATAAAGCAGACGCAGAGCGCCAGGATCGCGAGAAACGGCACGATCACGGTGACCCAGTCGATCCGGTCTTTTAACGATGTCGCAGAATTGTTGGAGCTCATGATTGGAACCTCCTATGGTGTTCAAAAATAAATATTTTATCAAGATATTGAACATTATAACACTGAAAAGTGAAAAATGCAAGGAGATTTGCCGGAAAGAAATGTAAGGAAAACAGATGTAAGATGAGGGAAATAAGAACAGATATACAGTGGAAAAACCATACTGAAAATAAAACAGAATAGGATAAAATGAAAAGACGCTGTTCCAGGGAAAGAACAGCGCCGATGAAAATACAGGATCAAATTGTTTTAGAAGCTTTTTGGTCCATGATCCTAAGCCGTATATAATTGATCGTCAGATACGTCACGCAGAGCATCCAGCCAAGTCCCGTGGCGAGAGCAACCGCGGAAAGTCCCATCTTTCCGATCAGGGCAGCGGAAAGAGCAGCTCGTAAAAGGAGATGTGTGGTAGTTCCAACGAATGCTAAAAGCATATGGCCGCGTCCTTTAAAATATCCCATATAGGCACTTCCGGTGAAACAGAAGAGATAGAAGACCGAGATCAGGCGGATATAACTATTTCCGTAGTGAAGCTGCAGGGCATCGGAAGAACCGAGGAATATCCGTAGTGCCGGCTCAGAACCGAAAAACATCATGAGAGAGACGATGATTCCCACGGTCCAGTTCAGGATCAATCCCCACTTGAGGCTGTCTTTCACCCGGTCATAATTTTTTGCGCCAAGATTCTGGGAGGCCATGACGGAGATGGCATTTCCACCGCTGTCACCAAAGGCGTTTGCAAATCCCTCGATACGGGCTGATGCCGTGTAGGCGGCGATTCCAGGAGTTCCAAGAGTGTTGACGATTCCCTGTACCAGGATCTTTCCGATGTACAGGCTGGAGGCCTGGAGCGCGGAGATCAAGCCGAAGTGCAGGGTGCGGGCCATAAGGTCCGTGTGAACTCCGATATCATCTCTGTGGCAGAGCAGTTCTGGATAGATGTCACGTAGATAGAGAAAACAGCAGATCACGGAGAAGAGCTGGGATAGGATCGTGGCCGCCGCGGCACCGCCGATTCCAAAGCTCAGGACGCCAATAAATAGAAAGTCCAGGGCAATGTTTGCTGCGATGGCAGCTGCGAGGAAAGCCAGAGCTGCCTTCGTGTTGCCGATGGATCGCAGGATTCCGGAAAAAAGATTATAGAGGAAGGCGAATGGAAGTCCTGCCAGGATGACAAAAAGGTAGGATTCTGCATCGGAGGTAAGTTCGTCCGGGGTATTGATCAGTTTTAAGATCGGATCGAGAAAGACAGTACACACGCCGCTGATGATAAGGGCGATGATCATGCCGAGAAGAAGAGCCGTGAAGACTTCCTCCCGATATTGCTTCCTGTCTCCGCTACCGTAGAGCTGCCCGAGTATCACAGCGATTCCGACACAGAATCCGTCGAGAATAAAGATAAAAAGGTTCATCAGGCTGCCGGAGATGCCGACAGAGGCAAAGGCGTTGGTGCCGAGGAACTTCCCGACAATCAGGGAGTCAGCTGTGTTGTAAAGCTGCTGCAGGATATTTCCAATCAATAATGGAACGACCAGTGCCAGGATCTGGCGGCGGATATTGCCGGAAAGCAAGGATGTCTGGTTCATAATTTCTCTCCTGAATTTTTTATGGGGAGCGGAATCAGTCTCATGGTCGATCCTTGTATGGAGATAACTGAAAATGAGACCGAAGCGTTCCTCTTAACTAGAAAGAGTTTAACATAAAAAATAAAAATTGAAAAATGAATAAAAAACGAGTAAAATATAACATAGATGTTATATTAAAACGAGCAGTAAGAGGAGTATGGAACGATGACAAAACCGGAGATAGAGGCATTCCTCGCAGTCCTGCAGTACGGCAGCGTGTCGTCCGCGGCGGAGCGCCTGTTCGTCACACAGCCCGCTTTAAGCCGCAGGCTGAAATCCATCGAAGAGGAATTGGGATATGCCCTTTTTGAGCGAGGTCGGGGGCAGAGAAATGTGGAACTCACGGAGAACGGAAAAGAATTTATCGCGGTCGCGGAACGCTTTTTATCCCTTTACGGGGAAGCAGAGGAAATCCCGCGGAGAAGAAAGAGTCCTGTACTGCGGATCAGCACGGTAAACAGCATCGCGTTTTACCTGATGCAGTCTGTGCTGGACCGGATGATCTCGGAACCGGAACGGTGCAGCATTGTGTTTAAGACTGGCGGCTCCCGGGATATTTATGGGTATGTGGAGAACGGAAATGTGGATGCGGCCCTCGTGACAGACTTATTGAATTCAAGATCGCTGATCCCCTTTCCTGTATTCCGGGAGCCGTTTGTGTTTGCGGGCGGAGAAAAATGGACGGGAATGAAACGTGTGATGCCGAATATGTTGGATCCGGGAGAACAGATCCGCATGCCATGGAATCCGGAGTATGATGTCTGGCACAACCGCTGGTTCCCGGCGGACGCGGATCCAAGTCTCACGGCAGATAAGATGGAATTTCTGGAGTATTTCCTGAAAGGAGAGAAGTGGGCGGTAATCCCGCTTCTTGTTGCAAAGCGATTCAAGAGAAAGGATGTGTGGATCTGCCCAATGGAGGGCGGTCCGGAGGACATGACGATTTATGGACTCACGAAAGAGAACCGGATGGACGGACAGATCCGGAGGTTCTTTGAGTGTGTGAGAGAAGAACTGCAGACCATCGATGGAATCGAATTATTCGCGGGAAGATAAAGAGAGACCGTGGGCTCCCTCGAAGATTACAAATTTAATTTAGGCATTGAAAAGGAGCCCTGCCGCCGGAACATACCCCAGGATTCCGGCGGGGGCCCTTTTTCAAGGTTTGCAGTTTATGATCCCAAAAGTAGATCTTACAGGAAGTTCATAAACAATGTAATGATTACACTGTTGAAGAAGTCGATGAATAAGCTTCCTACCAGCGGTACTACGAAGTAAGCTGTCGGAGCCGGACCGTATTTGCTTGTAACGGCCTGCATGTTAGCCATAGCGTTCGGTGTAGCGCCCATACCGAATCCGCAGAAACCTGTTGTCATAACGGCTGCGTCGTAGTTGCGTCCAAGAAGGTTGAATACTACGAAGTAAGCGTAGAATGTCATGAGAACAGTCTGTGCTGCAAGCATTACGATCATCGGAAGAGCTAAGTCTGCGAGCTGCCATAACTTTAATCCCATCATAGCGAGACCAAGGAATAAGGAAAGAGAGAAGCTTCCGATTGTGCTGATCTCTTCCATCGGCATATCTTTGTTTGTGGAGTCAACAACGTTACGGATAACAGCTGCGACAACCATTGCGCCGATGTAGCTCGGGAATGTCATTAACTTGCCGAGATATACGGAAACGACTGTACCAGCACCGATTGCAACTGCAAGATATAAAGCAGCATCCAGGAATCTCTTGGAATCGATTGCGCCGGTAACTTCGTCCTTATCAACTGTAATCTCATCTTCACCTGTAGCAGATTCGGTGGATTTTAAGTTGAAAGATTTGATACGGCGGTAAGCAATCGGTCCACCGATCATGCAGCCTGCAACGAGACCGAATGTTGCAGATGCGATCGCAACTGCGTTTGCGCCTGTAACGCCAGCTTCCTCAAGAACCGGTCCGAAGGAACCTGCTGTTCCGTGTCCACCGACCATCGGGATAGAACCAGTTGCAAGCCCAAGTCTCGGGTCAAGACCAAATGCACCAGCGATTGCTGCGCCGAGACCGTTCTGAAGAGCAACCATTGCTACAGCTAATGCTAAGAATAAGAATACCTGAACGCCGCCCTTCTTTAAAAGACGGAAACATGCTGTATAACCAACGCTACAGAAGAATACAGTCATGAAGAAAGTCTGTAATGTGGAATCGAAGGAAACTTCGAGGATTCCAGCGGATCTTAAGATCAGGTGTACAACAGCGTAAACAACGCCGCCGACTACCGGCTCAGGAATACAGTACTTTGTTAAGATTGGTAATTTGCTTACAAGGAAACGTCCGAGAAGCAGAACCAGAGCAGCAACTGCGACTGACTGGTACATATTGAGCTCGATTTCTAACATATTGTTATACCTCCATACCTTTTATGGCTAGAGTATAAGGATGTCCCTTCAAAAAACTTCATAAAGTTACAAAAAGTTACAAAAATTACTTAACAAAATTTGTCATTTCTTAACAAGATATATACACATAATTGGGAAAAACATGTGAAAAATTCCGAAATGGTAAAGAAATACACCGGAAAAGAAGTGTTCCCGGTGTATAGAAATAAATCTGTCTTAACACAAATCTGCACAGAACGCAGACCGCCGCAGCGGCTGTGCATGCGAAAAATCTGCTGGTAGAAAGTTGTGCAGGTGGTCTGAAAAGCTGCCTCATCGCTCTACTTCCAGCATCAACCCATCAATAAATTTCTTGATGCTGACCTTGCCTCCGGAGGAGCGCTTTCCCCTGAGGTAATCCATCTCTGCCTTCACATCCTCGAAGGAGAAAAGGGTTCCGGAGTACTGGGTGTAGGTCTCGTTCATGAAATCCTCGATTCCCATATGGGCGATGTTGGACATTCCGGCCGCGATGGTACGGCGGATCCTCTGCTCCATGTTCTTCGGGGAGTCGCTGACCGCCTCGCACATCTGCGCCACACTTAAGTTGGAAACTGGGATGTGGTTCTCGTGGAGATACTCACAGATCTTTATAATATCCGGGCATCCCTTCTCGCCGGACATGCCGATGCGGTTTAAGATATATTTCAATTTTCTGCCGTAATCATCAACTTTCGGTTTATGATCCTTCGGCATATGGTCGATCTCGTTCATGAACATCCGTCGGATGTTTGCCAGAGTGTGCTCATTCGTGATCTGCTGTTCCACGTTTTTTAATACGGAGCAGACCTCGATTAGGTTGATCGGCTTGCTGATAAAGAAGTCGATCCCGGCGCTGTATGCCTTGCTGATCAGTTCCTTCGCGGACACCTGGGAGATCATGATGCATTTGATCGTGGTGTTCACGGCGCGCAGTTCTTTCACGAATTCCACGCCGTCCTTCACCGGCATAAAAAAGTCAACGAGGACAACATCAGGTTTTGAGCGCAGCACGTCGGCGAGGTTTGCCGGTTCTCCGCCGCAGTCGCCGCAGATCTCTCCAAGTCCCTGTGTCTCGATGATGTCTTCCAGGATGTTGATGACAGACAGGTCGTCTTCTACGATATAGATTCTCATAATTCTTCCTCCACAAGGGAAGCCGCCGGAATCGTGACGGTAAAGTGTGTTCCGATGCCCTGCTCCGATTCAACTTCGATGGTTCCCTTAAACTGTTCCTCCACGGTCATTTTTACCCCATAAAGGCCGACGCCGCGGAAAATATTTCCGGTCTTATGGTCAAATTTGGTCGAATATCCCATCTTAAAAATATTCGGCAGGTGGCGCGGGGAAATTCCCGGACCGTCATCTGTGACTTGGAAAATATATTTTCCATCCCGGAGATGTTCCTCGATGCGGATCATCCCCACTTTTCGGTCGGATTCGATCGCCTCAATGGCGTTGTTGACAAGATTTTTTAAGATTGCCATGAGTTCGTAATGCTCCTCGGTCATAAAGTTGTCCTGGCAGAAAAACTCCAGCTGGATATGGACGTTTTTTGCCTCCAGCATGTGGTAGGTCGTGTCCTCCAGAATCTTTAAGATATCCTGGAAACTCATTCGCTTTTCATCGTATTCCTCCGAGATTTCCTCCTCGATGCCCTGAATGATGCGGATGTAGTCCTTTTTGATCTCATGGACATCCCTGGCGATGGCGAGTGACATGTGCTTCATATCGTCAGGCACATCCATCTCGTTTAACTTTTCGTAGAGTCTGTAAGCGTTCGCCATGACAGACTCGATCTCCTCGGAGTTCTTCCTCATAAAATAGACTTCGTTCTTTAATCCCGTCGTCATGAGGAACAGGCGGCGGTAACGGTTTTCATGTTCCTCGTTCTTTAAAAGCGTCCGGTAATGGCTCTCCGCCATTAAGATCAGACTTGCGAGGAATGTGCGGAACAGGGCAATCAGCAGAAGATATCCTGCCTTGTCCGTTGTCATCGTGTGAAGCAAACTCTCAGAAATGCAGAGCTCCACCAGGTTTGATCCAAAGTCAGCAAAAAAAACTGCCGGAAACAGGCGGCTGAAAGACACCGTGTGCTTTCCTGGAACGACAACAGCAAAAATAATTCCGTAGCAGAAATAGAAGACCGCATTCGGAAATACACTCTCCGCAGAAGAAACAAGTCCGGCTCCGCCCCTGGCTGCCGTGGCAAGGCGGAACAGAAAGACGATCACCGCTGTCACGGAACATGTTGCTGTCGTGGAAAGATTTTTTCCCAGCGTCATGAGAAGTACCGGAAGTACAATGACGGAAGTGGAAATTCGGAAATTGTTTACAAAAATATTCCAGTAGAGCTGGGATACCAGCGCCACGATCAGGCCGATCAGGATCATTCGCTTCAGATCCCTGGACTTTTTGCTGTTGTTTGCCATATTGCTTCCCCTTTATATAAATAAGAAATGTGGTTATCTTTTAAATGAACCACATGTTTTTTGCCTGCAAAAACCCATAATATAATGATACGTTATTGTTAAAAAAAAGTCAACGAAACGAGGGTTAAGAATCTTTTGCAAGGCACCTGGGAATTGTGCGAAAAATAGGGCGAAACTTTATTTTTTGTATTGTAAGATTCTGTTTCTTCGATTATAATATAGAAACAGGGGAAAGGTACCGTTAAGGGGTTATCGGTACCGCAAATATATCGTAAATCTGAATTTGAGGAGGAAACTGACATGAAACCATATCGTGAAATGTCAAAGGAAGAACTTGCGTCCTTAAAGGAGCAGCTCGAGGCAGTCTACAAAGAGTACCAGGGAAAGAATTTAAGCCTGAATATGGCCCGCGGTAAGCCATGCAAAGAGCAGCTTGACCTATCCCTTCCGATGATGGACATCTTAAACAGCTCCAGCGATTATATTTCCGCTGACGGAGATGTAAGAAACTACGGAGTCCTGACCGGTCTCCAGGAAGCAAAAGAGTTAATGGGCGCTATGATGGACGCTCCGGCTGAAAATATCGTTATGTACGGAAATGCCAGTCTGACACTGATGTTTGATACTGTAAGCCGCGCCTGGACACACGGCGTATGTGGAAGCACTCCGTGGTGCAAACTGGACAAGGTAAAATTCCTCTGCCCGGTTCCGGGATATGACAGACACTTTGCGATCACACAGTACTTCGGAATCGAGATGATCAATATCCCGATGACCGGCGAAGGCCCGG
This sequence comes from Paludibacteraceae bacterium, assembly GCA_963646925.1. Classification (GTDB taxonomy): domain Bacteria; phylum Bacillota; class Clostridia; order Lachnospirales; family Lachnospiraceae; genus Pilosibacter. Next base: position 446 of record CAVIYT010000155.1, on the reverse strand, counting down.
ATATGGATCTTGTTGAGAAATATGTGAACAATGATGAGTCCGTAAAGGGAATCTGGTGCGTTCCGCTTTACGCGAACCCGTCAGGCGAATCCTATTCCGACGAAGTTGTCCGCAGATTCGCGAACTTAAAGCCGGTGGCAAAGGATTTCCGTATTTTCTGGGATAACGCTTACTGCGTTCATCACCTGCATCCGGATCATCCGGATCATGTCCTGGATATCCTCTCTGAGTGTGAGAAGGCAGGAAGCCCGGATCTGGTATACAAGTTCGGATCCACATCAAAGATCAGCTTTCCGGGTTCCGGTATCTCCGCAATCGCCACTTCCAAGGCGAATATCGATGATATGAAGAAGCAGATGAACGTTCAGATCATCAGCCATGATAAGATCAACCAGCTCCGCCATGTTCGGTTCTTTAAGGATATCAACGGAATCAACGAGCAGATG
>CAVIYT010000154.1:0-32614 GCA_963646925.1 Paludibacteraceae bacterium | reverse complement strand
ATCAAGTCAGCAGCTACATAACCTTAACATTTTTAATATTCAATTTTTAAAGCAGCCACCGAAAGATGGCTTGTTTGTTGTGTGCTTAAGGTAATGGATACCCTCTACTTCTCATTTTCAATCTTTTACCCCAGTTTTCTTTTTTCTTTTGGACTCATTATAACATAACACCTGGACACAGGAACTTTTTTTGACAATAAAAAAGTCCCAACCCCGCAACTCTCAGTCTGCAAAATCGGAACCTTTTTTCGTGCACCTTCAGGGATTCGAACCCTGGACAAATAGATTAAGAGTCTACTGCTCTACCAGCTGAGCTAAAGGTGCTTGATTTGTTGTTTTTTCTTTGTTTTGTTTGCCTCATCCGTGGCACGTTTTGTATTATAGGATAAACCAAGGAAAAAGTCAACACCTTTTTTGAATTTTTTTATTTTTTTTGTTTTTCAAAAAACAGGTACAAATGAAACGATTGAAAAAGCCAGCAAACATGCGGGTTTGCCGGCTTTTCGCTCTTATTTATTACAGCATCTCTTTGATCGCATTTTCTAAAACTTCTTTATCCTGGAGTCCAACACTCTTGGAAAAAATTTCTCCATTCTTAAAAAGAATGATCGTCGGGATGGACATTACACCGTAGCGGACTGCGATGTCGCTGTTCTCGTCCACATCGAGTTTGCCGATTTTTACCTTTCCGGCATACTCCTCAGCGAGTTCTTCGATCGCCGGAGCCATCATACGGCACGGTCCGCACCATGTCGCAAAGAAATCTACAACTACCGGGATATCGGATCCCAGAACGTCAGCATCGAAATTTGCACTTGTAAATACAGCTTCCATATTATTTTCTCCTTCCATAATATCCTGCGGCATTTAAGGTTTCGCCCGCCTGCATCCATCTGCATGCCCGCCGTCAAAACTTTTCCTGCCGCGCTTATTTTTTCTTCTTGCCGCATACAACAGCATTCACCTCGTCAAAACACTTCTTGATCCGGATAATCTTCCGGTTCAGTTCCGTCTTGTCGCAGGTCACCTGCGAGAGCCACCGCTTCAGACATGTCCACATACTCATCCGGCACACAGCCTTTCATCGTTTCCCATCTAGTATATGCAGACATTCCTGACTTATCACTGTTCCGTGAATTCACCGGGCACTGATCTATTCCTGCCCAGCGCCATCTCCACAAAACAGCCCGTCTGACGGTTACTCCGCCTCTTTCGCCGTGTTTCTCTTGTCGCGACAGGCCGTCAGCTTACAGATCGGCTTGCCTTCCGCGGAGAACTTCGTCTCATACTCCGTCATGACATTTCCCTCAGCCATATCGCTGTGGTGAAGGTCAAAGGTATGGGATGTTATCTCCCATCCTGCTTCTGGGATGGACTCTAAGGAATAGCGGAACAGATCCTGGTTGTCTGTCTTGAACTCGATGATTCCATCTGGCTGTAAGATCTTATCATACACCGCCAGGAAACGGTCAGATGTCAGGCGGCGCTTCGCATGGCGGTCCTTCGGCCACGGATCAGAGAAGTTTAAGTAGATCCGCTCCACCTCGTCCTCAGCGAACACGTCCGTAAGCTCTAAGGCATCGATTCTCATAAAATAAATATTGGAAAGTTCCAGCTCCGCGCGTTTCTGGAGTCCACGGAGCAGGACGCTGGAATAACGCTCGATTCCCACATAGTTGATATCCGGGTTCATCTGGGCAAGCTCCATGATGAATTTTCCCTTTCCCATTCCGACTTCGATGCGGATCGGGTTATTGTTTCCGAAGAATTCATGCCACTTTCCCTTCAGTGGCTGCGGATCCTGGACCACATATGGGCTCTCAGCGATCTCTTCTTCCGCGCCTTTGATATGGCGTAATCTCATAATGTATTTCCTCCTGGTTTGTAACGGTCTGGTATCTTCAGCAGCATTCTCACGGTCTGCACTGTAAATCCGCGGACCTGCTGCACAATGATCCGTTTTTGCTTGTGTCTCATTTTATCATTGAAAGCCCTATTTTGCAAGGAAACTATACCTTCATGAGAATCCTTGTCGCTGCCAGGCTGCAGCAATCCAAGAGCTACGCAGACGGTAGGCATTTCTTAACGGCATCTGTATACACAGCCATGTCACCGTACCTGCCGCTCCCTGCGCACAAAACACACATGTTGAGCGACAATTTTTCTTTCATGCCCATTTTGGAAACAGAAAATTCTTAAATTGTTCAAAATTTTTTCGTGCAATTTTCCTATTATTCCAGTATAATAAAAATAATAGCTGACAAATCGCTCTTTTCGTGTCTGCACTGATCTTCGCAGACACACAGCATTACATAGAAGAAAACGGCATCTGTGAACTCCGGGGTCTTCACTGGCACCGTGCTTTCACCTTCACAGGCCGTTAAAATACATAAAACGGAGGGATTTATATGGCAAGAAGCGACATCCCTAACGGATGGGATAAGATCCGTCAGAATGTCCAGGAGACCGAGCGTCTCATGGGACAGAAAAAATACAACCAGTCCATGATCAAAGCCAAACAGACCGTGGAGTACATGGTAAAACTCCAGTGTGACCAGGCCGGAATCATGGAAAGCTCCATGGATTCTATGATCCGCGGACTCTACAACAACGGCTGGATCTCAAAATCCACTGCCGAACACTATTTACAGATCTACGAGATCGGCACAAAAGCCGCAAAGAACGGCGATAACGGTGCCTACAACGCAAACCAGGCCTACCACGTCCTCTCCCAGGAGATCTACTCCTTCGCGGACAATGGAAAAGCCCCCCGCGGAAGACGCCCGGCCGGTGCCCGCCCCCAGCAGTCCAGAAGCCGTAATACCGGTTCCAGACAGTCCGGAACCGGAATGCAGCCCACGGACCTCTTAAAATTTGTGGTCCCGATCGTCCTCGTGATCGTCCTGATCGTCCTGATCCGGGTCCTCACACCAACGAAACCGGCTACCGAGGAGACTTCCGCACCGATGATCACCACCGAAGCTGCCGAGACGACCGCAGCCGAGACCGAAGCTGAAACAGCTTCCTCCGGCACTTACAAGACAACAACGACCTTAAACGTCCGCAAAGAGCCGTCCACCGAAGCTGACCGCATCGGAAAGCTCGATCCGGGCGCATCCGTCGAATATCTCCGCGACTACGACGATACCTGGGCCGTTATCAAGTACAACGGGCAGGAAGCTTACGTCGCGAAGGAATTCCTTACAACCGAGTAACAGCTTCACGAAATCTTAAACTCTAAAAGGTCCGAAGCCCGCTAACGGCAGCTCTTTCCAGACTACATATCAGGCACCTGCGGATCCTGCCGTTGGCAGCTTCTTCCGGATGCATGGCTTTTTACCTGCCCGGCATTTTTTACACCGTCACATCTCCCATCCCCGACGGCTCTTTCTCAAAATACTTACAGAAGTAATTCACAAACTCATCCACCACCGGCTTATTTCTCGCCTGTTCAAACACTGTGACTACCAGGTCACGTCTGCAGATCGGGTAGCGGATCGGGATCAGGGCGACGCCGTGTCCCGGTTTTCCGCCCCAGGCTTTCTCCGGCCAGAAACCGATTCCAAGGCCCGCGGCGACCAGGTTTCTTACTGACTCCGGGCTGTTGCTCTCGAATACCGCCTGGGGACGGATCCCGGCTCTCCGGCAGAAATCATCACAGATCAGGCGGAGCTGCCATCCGTTTCCGAGACGAATAAAATTTTCTTCCTTCACTTCTCTTAAATCAATGGTCTTATGGTTTGCAAATTTCGAATCCGGCGGTACCGCCAGAAAAATCTCTTCCCTCAGATACTCTCTCCGCACGATGCCCTCAGGCAGTTCCTGTGCATGCGGCGGAGTCACCGACATGGCGATCCTGGATTCGATATGGACATCGCAGTTTTCCGTCATCTCAAGCTGGGATACCTGAAACTGGACGTCCGGTTTTAACGCCCGGTAGGAAATAATACTGTTCGTGATCAGGTTCGACGCGGACAGGAAATTTAAGTAGATCGTGCGATCCGATGAATAAACCGACTCCCAAAGCTCATCCTTTAAGTTATCGATGGATTCCATCAAAGGAATCAGGCGCTTTTTTAGGAGTTTTCCCTGTTCATTGAGCGCGATCCTGTGATTTTTCCGGTCAAACAGGCTCACACCGAGCTCCGTCTCCAGGCGCTTGATGGATTGCGACAGGGCAGGCTGGGCAATATGAAGTTCATCCGCCGCCTTTGTCAGGTTTTCATACCTGGCCGCCGTCAAAAAATACCGAAACTGCTGGATCTCCATATCGTTTTCCCACCTTTTCTATCGTTCCTTAACTTCGATGTTAATTTTGTGTTAATTTTTCGATCATTTATAGTATTTTCTAATTATTATAACATTCATGTTATAACAGCATAATTATTATATATTTGAAATTATATTTTTTCAAGATATATTATGGTGGTACCAGGTTTCCAAAGTTGAAAACCCGACGCAAGCTTGCTTGCACGAGGGTTTTTAACCTTGGAAACCGCCAAAAGCACGAGTAAGAAGCCATTTTTTCGGAGAAAAAATGAGCGGATTGCGAGTGGTTTTGAGGGGAAAATCCTTCTCAGAAAGGAGTCAATTCAATGAACAATATCATCAATCAGCTCTCCCAAATCGAAGAAAAGACCGTTGCGATCCTGGACGGCGCCGCTGACAAGAAAAAGACACTGGCAGCGGAGTACGAGACAAAGACAAAACAGTTTGACGAAGAGCTGAATCATGAAACCGAACTGGAGATCCAGTCCATGCGCCAGAAAATGGAGGCGGAAGCCGCCGCGGAGCTGGAAAAGCAGAAAACTGCTGCCGGTGAGCAGACCGCCCGCCTGGAACAGCATTACGAAGAAAAGCATTCCTGGTATGTGGACTCCCTCTTCCGTTCCATGACCGAGGTGTAATCTATGGGAAGTCTCACCACTTACAGTGCGATCGCTGCCAAGCTTGCCGCGATGCGCGGGCATTTCCTCACGGATGACGAATTCTCGGTCCTCGCTGGAATGGAGAACGTACCAGCCGCCGTCGAATACCTGAAAAGCGATCCCGCCTACACGGATGTCTTTTCTGGTGTCGAAAACGAGGAGCTTCACAGGAGTAAGATCGAAGAGCTTTTGTGGCACTCCCTCTACGGTGACTTTTCCAGGCTCTACCGGTTCGCCAACGGAACCCAGAGAAAATTCCTGGATCTCTACTTCCTCCATTTCGAGATCGATGTCATGAAGCGGTGCCTCAGGGACGCGGTTTCCGGAAAGCGCTCAGATCTGAACTTTAAGAGCTTTGAGCCATTCTTTAGAAAACACTCCCACCTGGATTTCACCGCCCTGACCGATTCGGAAAACCTGGACGAATTCCTGGACAGCATTCAGAACACTCCTTATTACGAGCCGTTAAAAGACTTAAAGGACCAGGGAATCACTTCCCTGTTTGAGTATGAATCCGCCCTGGACACCCTGTATTTCATCCGGTTCTGGAAAAGCTTAAAAGACCAGCTCTCAAAGGATGACCAGGCGGCCATCGCCGACTGTGCCGGAGAGAAGATCGATCTTTTAAATCTCGAATGGCTTGCACGAGCGAAACGCCACTACAAATTATCAGCTGATGCCATTATGGAACTTCTGATCCCCGTATGGTACCGCTTAAAAAAATCCCAGGCAAGAGAACTTGCCGAAGCGCCGTCTATTGAGGAATTCGACCGGATCCTAAAGGGGACCCGCTACGGAAACCGGATCTTTCGGGTATCCGGCGAACAGCAGGAGAATCCGGAGCTCCGTTCCTTGTTCCGCGCGCTTCTGGATGCTGTATACAGCAAGTCCGGGCGGAAAGATCCGTATTCCGCCGCTGCCTTAAACAGCTACTTCTATTTTAAGGAAGAAGAGATCAGAAAAATCATTACCACCGTTGAGGGGATCCGTTACAGCCTGGGCAGTTCAGAAATTCTCTCCTGCCTGGCAGAAAGTTAAAAAGGGGGTATGCTTTGTGATCGAAAAAATGAAATTCGTCAGCATCTCCGGACCAAAGGATGATCTGGACCGTATGGTCAACCGGTATCTCTCAAACTATGAGATCCAGTTGGAAAACGCGCTGACCGAATTAAGATCCGCATCAAAGCTGGAACCATATCCCGGAACCAATCCATACCGGGAACCGCTTCAGAAAGCGCAGAAACTTCTCACTTTCTGTCCCGGCGCAAAACAGCAGGATGTCACCGCCGGCACAATGCCTGTGGAGAACGCCATCGCTCTTGTAAATGACATGGATACGGAACTCGCCGCCTCAAATGAGGAACGGGAGTCCTTAAAAGCAAAAGAAAAAGAAGTCTCCTCCCTGTTAGAGCAGGTCCGCCTGTACGTGGAGCTGGACTTCGACATTCCGGCAGTCCTGAAGCTGAAACACATCAAATACCGCTTCGGGCGCGTCAGAAAGGAAAACTTCCCGCAGATCCAGGCATTCGCCGACCGCTCGGATGAGACGATCCTGTTCAAGTGCCATGAATCCGACCATTACATTTCCTTACTTTACTTCACGCCGGATATCACCTCCGACCGGATCGACACCGTCTTCTCCTCCCTGCAGTTCGAGCGGATCTACCTCCCGGACGAATACGCGGGAACACCGAAGACCGAGGTCGAGCGTCTGGAAAATGAACTTGCTGAGTTAAAGGCAAAGGAACAGTCACTGGACGCGAAAGATTCTGAGTACCTGCTGACGAGACGGACCAGTCTCCAGGATGCCTGCCATGTATTAGAATCCTATGAGGCAAACTTCAACGTGAGAAAATACGCGGCATGCACCCACGACAAGGACCATCCGTTCTACATCCTCTGTGGCTGGATGACAAAAGAGGACGCGGAAAAACTCCACAAGGACCTCTTAGTGGATCCGGACACGTTCTTCGTCCTGGAAGACAGTAAAGAACATGTGACCAGCATTCCGCCGACAAAGTTAAAAAACATCCCGCTGCTGCGGCCGTTCGAGATGTTCGTAAAGATGTACGGACTTCCGGCCTATGATGAGTTTGATCCAACACTCCTCATCGCCATCACCTACTCCGTCTTCTTCGGATTCATGTTCGGCGACGCGGGACAGGGACTCGTCCTCTTAATCGGCGGCTTCCTGCTCTATAAATTCAAAAAGATCGATCTGGCAGCCATCATCTCCTGCTGCGGATTCTTCTCAACGATCTTCGGATGCCTCTTCGGAAGCGTCTTCGGATTCGAGGATGTGATCCCGGCGCTGTGGTTAAAACCGACGGAAGCCATGACGGATCTGCCGTTTGTGGGCCGGTTAAATACCGTGTTTGTCGTTGCCATCGCCCTGGGCATGGCGGTCATCCTCTTTACGATGATCTTAAACATGGTCACAAGCTTTAAGAACCATGACACCGAAAAGACATGGTTTGACACAAACGGTCTCGCGGGCTTTGTCTTCTACTTAAGCCTGGCAGCCACCATCGTGCTCTTTATGAGCGGACGCACACTTCCGGCGGCGGCGATCCTGATCGTCATGTTCGTTCTGCCGCTTCTCGTGATGTTCTTTAAGGAACCGCTCACCGCGATCCTCGAGAAGAAATCCGAAAAGATCTCCGGCGGTGTGGGCATGTTCATCACCCAGGGATTTTTCGAGCTGTTTGAAGTACTCTTAAGCTACTTCTCCAACACGCTTTCCTTCGTCCGTGTGGGCGCCTTCGCCGTGAGCCACGCAGCCATGATGCAGGTCGTTTTGATGCTTGCGGGCGCGGAGTCCGGAACACCGTCCATACCGGTCATCGTTCTCGGAAACCTGTTCGTGTGCGGCATGGAAGGCCTGATCGTCGGGATCCAGGTTCTCCGTCTTGAGTACTACGAGCTGTTCAGCCGGTTCTATAAAGGAAGCGGACGGGCGTTCAAGCCGTTCTATGAGAAATAAGTATCAATGCCAGTGACTATTCAGCAGGTCTGCGCACATGCTGCGCTGACCGTAAGTTATCAATGCCAAATGACTTCCCGCCCCTGCGCATGAACCCGCAGCCCGGCCAGCCGATTGACAGCATATTCGAATAAATACACAGATTTTTAGGAGGTCATCGTCATGACAATCGCAGTAAAACTTCTTTTAACCGTTGCACTCATCTTCAGCATTGCAGTCCCGTTCGGCGCTTTCGCCGCAGGCGAAAAGACGAAAGGACGCTATAAAACAGCACTTGCGGCCAACACCGTGATGTTCTTCGGAACCATGCTCTTCGCCGTTTGCGTACTCTTTAACGGTACCGCATTCGCCACTGAGTCCACAGCGGCAGCCGGCGGCATCTCCACCGGTATGGGCTACATCGCGGCGGCTCTCTCCACTGGTCTTTCCTGCATCGGCGGCGGCGTTGCCGTTTCCGCGGCAGCTTCCGCGGCACTCGGCGCCATCAGCGAAGATTCTTCCATCCTTGGTAAATCACTTATCTTCGTAGGTCTTGCCGAAGGTGTGTGCCTGTATGGACTTATCATCTCCTTCATGATCATTGGTAAACTTTGATCCTACGATCCAGAAATGGAGACCGACTATGAGAATGTATTTGATCAGCGACAACACGGACACACTGACCGGCATGCGGCTGGCCGGCGTGGACGGTGTGATCGCGAAAGAAAAAGAAACGCTGGAAACGGCGTTGAATGAAGCGTTGAAAGACAAAAACATCGGCATCATCCTGCTCACGGAATCTCTCGGGAAGAAATATCCGGAGCTTGTAAAGACGGTGCGGACAGAACATAAAAAGCCGCTGCTCATCGAGATCCCGGACCGCCACGGAACGGGACGGCGGCCGGATTTCATCACGGCGTATGTAAACGACGCAATCGGCTTAAAGTTATAGCATTTACGCAGCGGTTCCGACCACAGAAAATCATAATCTGAAACCGTTGTAAATTGATATTTGAATCAAGGAGGTGGCTGCTTTGACAACGGAAGAAAAGTTACAGCATTTTGAAGACATCTGCACAGGCGACGCATTAAAGAAATACGAGCAGGCAGTCTCTGATTATACCGCTTATGAGGAGAAAGTCCTTCATGAGCACATGGAAAACGCGAAAAAACAGGCGGCGATGCAGGTCGCTGCCGAGAAAGAACGGATCGCAAGAGAAACCAACAAGCACCTGTCCTTAGGACAGATCGAGATCCGCCGTTCTTACAGCAAAAAAGACGAGGAACTCCGCGGAAAAGTCTTCTCCGAGCTGCGCGATAAACTGGCGCGGTTCATGGAGACCCCGAAATATGATGCCCTCTTAGAGGCGCAGATCAAGAAAGAAAAAGCATTTGCGGGATCCAGTGAGATCCATATCTATATCGACCCGTCCGACAAGGAAAAACAGAATCTCCTGTCTCTCCGAACTGACTGCGACATCCGCGTCAGCCAGTACCCGTTCCTCGGCGGCACCCGGGCCGTTATCGCCTCGAAAAATATCCTGATCGATAACTCCTTTGAGACGAAGCTTAAGGAAGCCGAACAGGACTTCCAGTTCGCACTGTAACTGTCCGGCGGCGCATACCGGCCGGACAGTTACCTCTTATAACATTTTAGGAGGAAATCAACATGGCTGCAAAAGGCACAATTTACGGAATCAACGGCCCGATCGTTTACATCGCCGGTGATTCCGGTTTTCAGATGAATGAGATGGTCTATGTCGGTGAGTCAAACCTCGTCGGCGAGGTCATCGGACTGACCTCCGAACGCACGACCATCGAGGTCTATGAGGAGACCACCGGCCTGAAACCAGGCGAGCCGGTCACAGGAACAGGCGCTCCCGTCTCCGTCACACTTGCCCCTGGCATCATCACAAATATTTTTGATGGAATCGAACGTCCGTTAGCCGCTATCAAGAAAACCAGCGGCTATTATATTGACCGCGGCGTTCATGTAACATCCCTTGACACAGAAAAGAAATGGCAGACTCACATGACCGTAAAGCGCGGTGACCATGTCTACGGCGGCACCATCATCGCGGAGGTCCCGGAGACGAGAGCCATCACCCATAAAGTCATGATCCCGCCGGACCTGGAAGGCGATGTCCTTTCTGTCGTATCCGACGGCGACTATACAATTAACGACACCCTGATCACCATCATGACAAAGGACGGAACCGAAAAAGCGATCACTATGACCCAGAAATGGCCGATCCGTGTTCCGCGTCCGACTGTAAAGCGTTACCCGGCATCCCAGCCGCTGATCACAGGACAGCGTATCCTTGACACCTTATTCCCGCTGGCGAAAGGCGGCACAGCGGCGATTCCTGGCGGATTCGGTACCGGAAAGACCATGACCCAGCACCAGATCGCCAAGTGGTCCGATGCCGACATTATCATCTACATCGGCTGCGGCGAGCGAGGCAACGAGATGACTCAGGTTCTGGAAGAATTCAGCGAGCTGATCGACCCGAAGAGCGGAAATCCATTGATGGAGAGAACGACACTGATCGCCAACACCTCCAACATGCCGGTTGCCGCCCGTGAGGCGAGTCTTTATTCCGGCCTGACACTCGCGGAGTACTACCGCGATATGGGCTACAACGTAGCGATCATGGCGGACTCCACCTCCCGTTGGGCTGAGGCGCTCCGTGAGTTATCCGGACGTCTGGAGGAGATGCCTGCAGAGGAAGGTTTCCCGGCTTACCTGGCGTCCCGCCTGTCCCAGTTCTACGAGCGTGCCGGAATGGTCCAGAACTTAAACGGAACGGAAGGTTCCGTATCCATCATCGGTGCCGTATCCCCGCAGGGCGGCGATTTCTCCGAGCCGGTCACACAGAACACCAAGCGTTTCGTCCGCTGCTTCTGGGGACTTGATAAGAACCTCGCCTACGCGAGACACTTCCCGGCGATCCAGTGGTTGACCAGTTACTCCGAGTACCTCACGGATCTCTCTTCCTGGTACTCCGAGCATGTCGATAAAAACTTTGTGAACTACCGCAACCAGCTCGTCACGATCTTAAACCAGGAAAGCAGCCTGATGGAGATCGTAAAACTGATCGGATCTGACGTTCTCCCGGACGACCAGAAGCTTGTCCTTGAGATCGCCAAGGTCATCCGCCTCGGATTTCTTCAGCAGAACGCCTTCCACAAAGAAGATACCTGCGTTCCGCTGAAAAAGCAGTTTAAGATGATGGAGATCATCCTTTATCTCTATAAAAAATCCCGTGCCCTCGTTTCCATGGGCATGCCGGTATCCGTCCTCAAAGAAGAAAAGATCTTTGAGAAGATCATTGCCATCAAATATGACGTCCCGAACGACCGTCTCGACATGTTTGACGACTATAAGAAGCAGATCGATGACTTCTACAATTCCGTCATCGAGCGCAACGCATAAGGAGGCAGATCAAAATGGCAGTCGAATATCTTGGACTTAGTTCCTTAAACGGTCCTCTTGCCGTCCTGGATGGCGTTTCCGGGGCTGCTTACGATGAGATCGTGGAAATGACCGTCGATGGAAAAGAAAAGAAGCTCGGGCGCATTATCGAGGCGTACGAGGATAAAGCCGTGATCCAGGTGTTTGAGAGCACCGGAAACATGGCATTGAAGAATACACATACCCGCCTCACCGGACATCCGATGGAGATCGGCGTCTCCGCCGACATGCTGGGCCGTACCTTTGACGGTCTCGGAAATCCCATCGACGGCCTTGGTCCGATCCTGGCAGATAAAAAGCTGGATGTAAACGGAAAGCCGTTAAACCCGGTGTCCCGTGAATATCCGAGAAACTACATCCGTACCGGTATCTCCGCCATCGATGGCCTAATGACCCTGATCCGCGGACAGAAGCTCCCGATCTTCTCCGGAAACGGACTTCCCCACGACCAGTTAGCGGCGCAGATCGTCATGCAGTCTTCCCTGGGCGACAACTCCGATGAAAAGTTCGCCGTCGTCTTCGCCGCCATGGGCATCAAGTACGATGTTGCGGAATACTTTGAGCGGACATTCCGTGAGAGCGGCGTTTTAGACCATGTTGCCATGTTTATCAACCTGGCAAACGATCCTGTCGTTGAGCGTATGATCACACCGAAGGTAGCCCTCACAGTTGCCGAGTACCTGGCATTCGAAAAAGGCATGCATATCCTGGTCATCTTGACCGATATGACATCCTACGCGGAGGCGTTGCGTGAGGTTTCTTCCTCCAAGGGCGAGATCCCGTCCCGTAAAGGTTATCCGGGATACTTATACAGTGACCTGGCTTCCCTCTATGAGCGTGCCGGAATCGTTGCCGGAAAGAAAGGATCCGTCACACAGATCCCGATCCTCACGATGCCGAACGATGATATCACCCACCCGATTCCGGACCTTACCGGATACATCACAGAGGGACAGATCGTTCTGGACCGCAGCTTAAACGGCCAGTCCATCTACCCGCCGATCAGCGTGCTTCCGTCCCTGTCCCGTCTGATGAAGGACGGCATCGGTGAAGGATTTACCCGTGAGGACCATCAGGACGTGGCAAACCAGCTGTTCTCCTGCTACGCGAAGGTTGGCGACGCGAGAGCCCTGGCATCCGTTATCGGTGAAGATGAGCTGTCACCGATCGATAAAAAATACCTGGAATTCGGCCGTGAATTCGAGAAACGGTTCATCGGACAGGATATCCACGACAACCGTACCATCATCGATACCTTGAACATCGGCTGGGAACTTTTAGGACTTCTTCCGCGAGAAGAGCTCGACCGTATTGACACGAAAGTCTTAGACAAGTATTATAAACCTGCAGACGCCGCTTCAGACGCTTCATAAGGAGGGGATTTCATGAATCCGAACACATTCCCCACCAAGGGAAATCTGATCCTTGCGAAAAACTCCCTCGCCCTTGCGACACAGGGGTACGGGCTGATGGATAAAAAGAGGAATATCTTGCTGCGGGAACTCATGGGCCTGATCGACCAGGCAAAGAAGATCCAGTCCGAGATCGATTCCACTTTTACCGCCGCCTACAAGGCGCTCCAGAAAGCCAGTATCGAGATGGGAATCCACTATGTGGAGGAGATCGCAGGTTCGCTTCCCGTCACGGATGATATCCGGATCAAGGCGCGCAGCATCATGGGGACCGAGATTCCGCTCGTGGAATACACCCCGTCAAAAGATGAAAAACCGCCTTATTCGTTTTACAGCACCAGCGATTCGCTGGATGAGGCGCGGATCGCCTTCGAGCGCGTGAAGGAACTGACCGCAAACCTCGCAACCGTGGAGACATCCGCCTACCGTCTTGCCGAGAGCATTAAGAAGACCCAGAAGCGGGCTAATGCATTGAAGAACATCACGATCCCGTCCTACCAGGCACTTGTGAAGGACATCACCAACGCCCTGGAGGAAAAGGACCGCGAGGAGTTCACAAGACTAAAAGTAATCAAACGGAGTACCACGAAATGACAAAAACAGCAAAGACCATCACTTATGCCGCCGGAATCTTTACCGCGTTCTGGCTGATCATCGCGTTCCTGATCACGTCCGTCGAGGCAGTTGCCTACTGGACACCTGGATACTATGAGAAGGAATACACGAAATACCAGGTTTTAAACGATCTCCCTGAGATGACCATGGACGATCTTCTTGACGTCACCGACCAGATGATGGCTTTCTTACGCGGAAAGCGGGAAGACCTTCATGTATACACCACCATGGGCGGGGAATACCGGGAATTCTTCAATGACCGGGAGATCGCCCATATGGAGGACGTACAGGGACTCTTTATCGGAGGTTTATGGCTCCGCCGGATCGGAGTTCTCATCACTATCGGCTTCGCGGCCCTGGCTTATTTCTGGGGACGGAAGAGCGCGGAGCGGACCGCGGCGTTAAAACGCCGGATCCCGAAGTCCCTCTGTATCGGCACCGGAGCGGTCTTTGCCGTGGCTTTAGCTTTGATCGGCATTATATCCACAGACTTCTCAAAATATTTTATCGTTTTCCACCATATCTTCTTCAATAATGACCTGTGGATCCTCGATCCCCGCACCGACATGCTCATCAATATCGTGCCGGAAGGTTTCTTCTTCGATACCGCCGCGCGGATCGCGATGGTGTTTGCGGTGATCGTTGTGGTGTTTTTTGTTGGGAATCTGGTTGTGTGGAGGAGAGCTGGGAAAAATTGATTTCCAATGCTATTCTTCGTATTCAGGCGTCCCGCGCGGTCACTTGAGACAATTTGCACGAAGCTGCAAATGCGCAGAAAACTATGAAAAGCACGCTTTGCGAACTTCTCAAGTTATCGCGGCAATTGCCAAAGTCCATGCTTGCATGAGACCTTGGCACGCTGCACACGAAAATAAAAGAAAGAGCAGTGATATCAATCGAGATGATCATATCGCTGCTCTTTTTTTTATATCAGACAATAATTTTTCGTCTATCTTCTTCTGAACTTGTCTCTTATCCGCTCCCAGAATCCTGGCTGTTTGATTCCGGACTTGGATCTTAAATGTTCTTCCATGATCATATCGAATTCTGTGGAAGAATATCCCCATTCTTTCAAGCGTTTTTCACGCCGCTGATGGCGGAGGAACCGCTCGTTCTGGGCTTTGTTTTCCTGGTAGATCATGATTCCAAAAATTGCGCCGCCGATGACTCCGATAACAGTGACAACGATCAGGACATTCTTTACAACACCGAATGCCGGGGATGACATCCAGGACGTCTTACTGCTGTCTGTCTTCTTATCAGCGCTGCCCGTCTGCTTTCCAGAATCTTTGGAAGGAACCGTCTCAGGAGCTGAATCTGTACCGGAAACGCCGTCCGCAGTACTTTCCGCCGCCAAATCGTTCGCAGATGTTTCTGCAGCAGCACCGTCCCCAGCCGTTTCTGCTGCCGCGCCAGTCTCACCGGTATCAGTATCTGACTTCACAGCCCCAGGCACATACCCCTGGGTCACAGACGCCTCCAGATAGGCCTGTCCGACCAGCTTGTCCCCATACTGGTAATCGATCCGCGCGATCGCCCCGTCCGGAGCGTCGTCGGTGAGATCATAGTCCAGTGTGGATGTCACATCGGAAAAGCTTCCATCCGCCGGTAATGTCACCGCGCTGTTTTTATTTACCGTAAGTCTCGTAGCGCTTCCGGAAAAGATCCCGGAGATCGTCAGGTCATCCGCCACTTTGCTGTAGGTACTGTCCTGATCCGCAACCGGAACAGACTTGAAGTTCTTAAAACCGTAGTCAAACAGCGCCTTCGTGTCGGAATAATGGGTCTGGTGGCCGTTGAGGACGACCGCCACAAGCTTCATTCCGTCGCGCTCCGCGCATGTCACCAGCGTATTTCCCGCGAGGGAGGTGTAACCCGTCTTTCCGCCGATAACTCCGTCATAATAAAGGGAGTCATTCCGGCGCAGCATTCTGTGGTGGGCGTAGTAGCGCCATCCATCCGGATACTGCTTTAATTTTCCTGCAGGAACGTCATAGTAGGTTGTGGAGTCCACTTCCACGAACGTCGGATTGCTGAATGCCGCCTTCGCGATCAGCGCCATATCATAGGCTGAAACATAGTGATTCGGGTCATTCAGACCGCTCGGATTCGCGAAATGGGAGTCGGTACATCCAAGCTCCGCCGCCTTCTCGTTCATCTTCTCAGCAAAAGCGTCCATACTGCCCGCGCAGTGTTCCGCCAGGGCGTTTGCTACCTCGTTCGCGGACTGTAAAAGCAGGGCGTAGAGACAGTCACGGACACTCAGCGTGTCCCCAGCTCTTGCCCCCAGAATCGAGGAGTTCGGTTCCAGCGTATTCACCGCCGTGTTGGAGAACGTCACGGTCTCATCGAGCCCGCAGTTTTCGATCACGATCAGCGCCGTGAGGATCTTCGTGATACTCGCCGGATAATACGGTTCATGGCTGTTCTTCTCAAACAGAACCGCCCCCGAATTGATATCCATCAAGATCCCGCCGTCCGCCGAGATCGAGATCCCCGACGGCCACTCCGCCGCCGCATACGCTGTCTCCCCCCGCACAAATCCCAAAATTAGCGCCAGGCAGAGAAAAATACTTAAAATTCGTTTCATGAATAAAATTCCTTTTTACCCGAAAAAGACCACGCCCGATCCGGTATGGTCCCATCCGTTATTTGCCCCCATTATAGCGGAATTCACAATTCAAGTAAAGAATATCTTGCCTAAAGTGATAAGGCGAATGTCAAATAAACAGTGGTTCACTGCCCTCACAATCACAACTGTTTCATAATAATGAAAGGTGCTGTTGCGTAATGAACAGCACCTTTTTAACTATTCCGCCCCATGCAGTTTCTTCTGTCTGCTTTTTTCCGCTCGGCGGATCCGGGCCTCTTCTTTTTTCTGGAAAACGGTTTCCGCGCCTTCCTCGTCTACCGGTTTCACGGTCTTTACGGCAAAAACTCTGCCGTCCTCCGACTTTTTCATCCGGATCTTGCCCTTCATCATGCCGTGTTCCGGGCATGTTGCTAGACACAGGTAATATCGCTGTCCCGAGGAAAACCAGCGGATCTTTTTCCTTAACATCCGGCGGCATTTCGTGCAGACGACATCCGTCACCCGCTTTTCCTCCATCGCCTCTTCCTTCGTCTCAAACATCTGGGACACGAATTTCGTGTACTCCGGGAACCGCAGCGTGAACTCCTCGTCCTCGCTCTCCGGCGGCATATAGTAATCCACGGACACATAATCCTTCACGGAATCAAAGTCCATCGCATGCATCACACGCCCTGTATACTCCGCATCGCCCAACGCCCGGTGGAACGGTGCGTCCACATCAAGCGCGAAGGATTCCACCGCCTCGTCTAACGAAATTCTCGCCTTTCCGTCCTGATAGCACAGGCTGTACAGCTTCTGGATATCATAAAAAAGAAACGGCTTCGGGAACGGGATCGTCATCCCGTGATAGACCATATTCCTCTGCAGCTCTGTAAGATCCATACTTCCCCAGGTGCAGAACATATAGTCCTCGCCGCACCATTCAAGGAAGTCCTCCATCACCGCCGTAAACGGCTCTCCGTCCCGCTCCAGCTCCTCGATGGAAACATGGGTCACCTCCGAGATGATCCGATGCATCTGGCGGTACACGCAGGGGCGGATGATCCGGTGAAACTCTGATACCTTCTCACGCTCTTCATTCAGTTTTACTGCTCCGATCTCAAAGATCTCAAAAGGAAGCCGCTCCACAGACGATTCCTTCCCGCCCGGGTTCTGATTCCATTCCAAATCAAATACAATAAAATTTTTCATAATACAAGAGTATAGCACAGTTTTTTCTGCCCGTCACTGAAAAATTATGTATGAGCATAATTCTGCTGCCTGCCAAAAATATGCTGGTTTTCTCACATACAACAATGGATCCCCACTCTACTTTTTTCTTGCACTCTGTTTTAAATAATTCTATAATAGGCGTAGTTTAAAAAATAGAAAACTACAACAACGGCATCTCCACCCGGTATGATCATTCAGGTAAAACCATCAGCTTCTGCTTTGGTGCTTTTATCTGTAGGTTTACTGCACTGGAATGCGGAAAGGATCTTTATTATGAAACACATCACAGGACTTGCACATATCGCACTTTTCACAAAAGATCTCGAGACATCCGTAAAATTCTACGAATGTCTTGGTGGCAAGGTGACTGGACAGGCGGATGTCCAGAAACCGTTTGGAACAAACCACATCAAGATCGTCAGCATGCCGGGCTTCGACCTTGAGATCATCGAGCCGCATGACGGCACGAATGTAACCGTCGACGGCGGTCTCTTCCCGCACATCGCCATCGAAGTCAACGACATCGACGCTGCCATCGCAGAATTAAAAGAAGCCGGAATCACAAGCTTCCGCAACGGCATCGACAAACCGGCCGACCTCCCGATCTTCGGCGGCATCCGCAACGCGTTCTTCATCGGACCGAACGGCGAGCAGTTAGAGCTTTTACAGCATATGTAATATATAATTAAAGTCCCCTGACAAGGAACTGCCGCAGCCATTACCTGGCAACTGGTTCCCTATCAGGGGATTTTTATTTTATCCTAATAACGCTTTCAGATCCTCTTCTGGCGTCGTCACCGATCCAATTCCGTAGTTTTCCACAAGGAAGTTTAAGATATTCGGGGAAAGGAATGCCGGTAAGGACGGGCCGAGGCGGATATTCTTGATTCCAAGATGCAGGAGGGTCAGGAGAATGCACACTGCCTTCTGCTCATACCAGGAGAGCACGAAGGAAAGCGGCAGCTCATTCACCTCGCATCCGAACGCCTCAGAGAGTGCCACAACCACCTTGATCGCGCCGTATGCATCGTTGCACTGTCCCATATCCATGATCCGAGGAAGACCGCCGATAGTGCCGAGATCCAGGTCGTTAAAGCGGTACTTTCCGCATGCTAACGTCAGGACGATGCTGTCCGCCGGTGTCTGCTTTACAAAATCCGTATAGTAGTTTCTTCCCGGCTTCGCGCCGTCACAGCCCGCGACGAGGAAGAAATGACGGATCGCGCCTGTCTTCACGGCATCGATCACCTGATCGGCAACGGAGAGGATCGTTCCATGACCAAATCCAGTCATAACCTGGGTTCCGCCGTTGATTCCTGTAAACTGGCGGTCTTCCTGATATCCGCCAAGCTCCAGCGCTTTCTCGATCACCGGGGTGAAATTTTTCTCGTCATCGATATGAACCATGCCCGGATATGCCACAACTTCCGTCGTAAACACGCGGTCCGCGTAAGATTTCTTCGGCGGCATCAGGCAGTTCGTCGTAAAGAGGATCGGTGCCGGAATATCCGCGAATTCCTTCTGCTGATTCTGCCATGCGGTTCCGAAATTCCCCTTTAACTGCGGGTATTTCTTGAGTTCCGGGTACGCGTGGGACGGCAGCATCTCGCCGTGGGTGTAGATGTTGATGCCTTTTCCTTCCGTCTGCTTTAAGAGAAGTTCCAGATCCTTGAGGTCATGTCCTGTCACAACGATAAACGGACCTTTTTCCACCATAAGCGGCACACTCACCGGCGTCGGAGTCCCGTAAGTTCCCGTGTTTGCCGCGTCCAGCATCGCCATACAGGTGAGGTTCACCTCGCCGACCTTCAGAACTGTCGGAAGCAGGCTCTCGATGGTGCCTTCCTTTGCGATCTCGCGGAGACCGGTTAAGAAGAACTGGTTCACCGTCTCATCGGATGCCCCTAACATCAGCGCATGGTACGCGTAAGCCGCCATGCCCTTTAAGCCAAACAGGATCAGGGATTTCAGGGATCGGATATCCGGGTCCAGGTCCCATAAAAGTCCAAGGTTGTAATCGTCGGTATCACGGGCAGCTCCAGCGCCGCCTGCTTCTGTCACCTCCGCGCTTCTCTTCACCGGTGCCGCCAGCAGTCTCTCCTTTTCCTTGCGCGTCTTCTCGATCTGCACCCGAATCGCCTCATCATCAAAGCTCACATTCGTAAGCGTCGTAAAAAGTCCCTCGATCACCGTGCGGTACACGCCATCTCCCGGACATTCCACACCTTCCGCCGCTCTCGCAAGTCCCACGAGTGCGCCCACAAGCTGATCCTGCAGCCTCGATGTCTCCGCCGTCTTCCCGCAGACACCCGCGCTCTCCGTACATCCCGCGCAGCCTGCGGTCTGCTCACACTGATAACAGAACATTTTCTGATCCATTCTACATACCTCCATATATTTTTCGGCTCTTTCTGTCCGGCATCGTCGAACCATGTATGCATTATACCCGGCATATCTGCTTTTGTATGTTGTAATTACAACGCAATTTAATCCTTGCAACTGGTAAATATCTCCTTTTTCGCGCCAGAATCCTGTTTTTTCCATACCGTCAGTCAGAAAACCGCTTTCCTGAATTTCCCCGTGGACCCGGACACAACCTTTAAAAATGGGGTAACTATTCAGTACCTTCATAGTTACGAGCAAGAATCCATTCCCATCGGCTGTGCCGATTTGGAATGGATTTTTGCCTTCCAGCCTATACTTTCTTACGGTCAGCGCAGCAAGTGTGCAGACCTACTGAACAGTTACAAAATGGGAACACATTACTAGTCCTCGGACAGTATCGGAATCTGCGGAAATGCCTTAAGGTCTGCTGAACCTGATATGAATTTTTACGAAGCAACATAAAAAGCCATTTTATGGATCTGACCTGATCTTCAGGAATTTTTCCATAAAATGGCTTTTCTTTTCCAGTGAAATTTTTCCATTTCACATCTATGCTATTTATCCTTCCTCATATGCCCCATAAGCGATCAGCGGATCTCCGCTCTTCACGCCAAGACTCACCGTCTGGTACAGGACGATTCCAGGATAGTCTGCCCGGTACTCCCTCAGAAGGTTTCCCCAGATATCCCTCACCATTCCAAGGATCTCGCCTCCCGCGAACGCATCTCCCGCGGAAAATACCGGATACCACAGGCCGTCCGTCTCCGCCTCAAGATACTCCGCTCTGGTCACATTCTTCTGCTGCACCGTATGGACCTCTTCACCGGAGAGAAGCCCCATGCGAATCATGATATTTTTCACATCCCGCTTATATTTCTGGACTTCCCCATCTGTAAATCGTCCACCGCCTCCACGCTCCATCAGGATCGCCGGGAGACCTCTCTGGCACGCGCTGCTGTACGCGCCGGTAGTTGCTGTGGAACTGGCGCGCACCTTCATGTCAGCCGCCATCGCCATGTTCTCAGAGATCCTGGCGATCTTCTCTCCCGCCGCCACATTATAATAAACGAACGGCATGACCTCTTCACTGGTATCGCCCGCATGAAGGTCGATATAAAAATCAGCTTTTGCCTGCAGAACTTCCGTGATCGTCCACGCGATCCGCTCCGACAATGTTCCATCCTTTTTTCCCGGAAATACCCGGTTCAGATTTTTTCCATCCTCAGGCACGAAAAAGCGGACATAATCCCGGAACGCTGATGGATTCGCCACATGAAGGCAGATCACATTCCCTGTGATCTCCTTCGGATCAAGCTCTCTGGAAAGCTCTGCGAGCGCCTGCACACCAATGTATTCCGCTCCATGGACTCCTGCTGATATCAGAATCGTCAGTCCTTTCTTTTCCCCACAGATAAGCGTGAGCGGAAGCTTTGCTCCGCCGCCTTCTATTTCCAGCCATCCTGTCTTCTTTTCTCCTGCCTCTGCACAGATTTTTCCGATCTCCAGCATATTTCATCCACCTCCTGGTCATATTTCCGTTACGCGCAGATCTGATGAACAGTTACTACGCGCTTTCTTTATTTCCTTCTGTGTTCATTTCATCGTCATATTCCTCGTCAAACTCGATGATCGAATCCAGCAGTTTTCTCGCGTACACATCCGTGGTCTGCGCGATCCGGGAAACCGGGATATGTTCCGTGATTCGTCCTTTATATAAGAACATTACTTCGTCGCAAAGGTATGTAACTGATGTGAGATCATGGGTGATAAACACATATGTCAGCCCCAGCTTCTCCTTCAGATCCTTTAAGAGATCCATCACCTGCACCTGCGTGTGTGCGTCGAGGGAGGAGATCGCCTCATCAAACAGAATAAACTCCGGCTCACACGCCACAGCACGGGCAATGCAGACGCGCTGAAGCTGTCCACCGGAAAGTTCGTGCGGAAAACGGTCAAGGAACGTTTCATCCAGACCGACTAGTTCCAGAAGTCTGCGGTATTCCGCGTCCCGATCCTCCTTTTTCCCACTCTTTCGTTCCTTCACCCGGATTCCTTCCGCCAGAATATCCCGGATCCTGAACCGCGGATTCGCGGATGTCGTATAGTCCTGGAATACGACGCTGAGCATGTTTTGAAGCTTCTTCTTTCCATCCCGTGACGCATACACATTTTTCCCTTCCAGCAGGTATTCCCCGCTGTCCGGCTTTAACAGACCACAGATCACCCGGCCAAGCGTGGATTTTCCGCTTCCCGATTCGCCTAAGATTCCAAGGCAGCTCCCCCGCCTGATCGATAATGATACATCAAACAAAACCTGCGTCCGGCTGACGCCAAAGATCTTTTCCTGCCGCTCGCTGCGGAAACTGACGCAGATATCTCTCATTCGAATCATGCTGCACCTCCATTCTCATGCCCAATACTTTCCCTGTATTTTTTCATGACTGCTGACCTTTTTTCCACAAGAAGTCTCGTATACGGATCCGACGCGTGATGCAAAATGTGGGAAAAACTTCCGCGGTCTGCGATCGTTCCGCTGTTCATCACCACAAGCTCATCCGCCACCTTCGAAATCGCGCCGAGATCATGGGTAATAAAGATCATTGCCGTATCATGTTCTTTCTTGATCCGGACAAACTCCTCCAGGATCTCATACTGAGTGATCGAATCGATAGCAGTTGTCGGCTCATCCGCGATCAAAAGCGCTGGTTTTAATGCCATCGCGATCCCGATCATGATCCTCTGCAGCATGCCGCCGGAGAGCTGATGCGGATATTTCTGAAGCACCTCCTCCGGATTCCGGATCCGCATGCGTTCCAGTGTCTCCAACGACTTCTCACGGATCTCTTTCGCGTTCCACTCTGTATGTGTCGCGAATGTCTCCCCAATCTGGCTTCCGATCCGGTAGAGTGGGTCAAAACACGTCATCGGATTCTGTAAGACCACAGCGATCTCGCTTCCACGAATCTTTCTCAGGGATTCCCCGCTTTCTTTTAAGAGGTCCTTTTCTCCAAACCAGGCATGACCGGAGACAGAAAAGTTCTTATCGAGAAGTCCCAGCATCGCTTTGATACTCATACTTTTTCCACTTCCTGATTCCCCTAAGATTCCAAGGCATTCCCCTCTCTGAACTTCAAAGTTTACATGACGGACAAGCTCTTTTTCCGGTCTGCGCGGGACCTTCAGCGTTACGCATAAGTCTTCCGCCCGCATCACTGTACTCATACATTCACCTCCTTCGGGTCAAGAACATCTCTCAGAGCATCCCCCATCAGATTGAACGCGGATACTAGGATCACGATGGCGACGCCCGGTACGATCATCTGCGTTGGATTGCTTGTAAGGACATTTTTCGCTTCGTTTAACATTGCTCCCCACTCCGGTGTCGGTGCCTGTACTCCGAGTCCCAGGAATGAAAGCGTGGAGATATTGATGATCGCCCATCCCACATCAAGTGACGCAAGAACCGCGAGATCCGCCGCAATGGACGGCACCAGATGGCGGAACAGGATAAATCTCTCCGGAGTTCCCACGCATCTGGAAAACTGGATGAAATTGCGGTCCCGGTGCTGCATGACTCCGGTCCGGATCATTCGCGCGTACCAGGCCCACTTGATGAACACATTCGCCAGAATCACGTTCTGGACATTGATGCCGAGAAGCGCAACCACCGCAAACACCATGATCTGGCTTGGAAATGAGAGCATTACATCGACCGTCCGCATGATAATCTCCTCCGGTATTCCACGGAAATATCCCGCCAAAAGTCCCATAAGAGCTCCAAGACCAATGGTTCCGAGCATTGTCAGGACTGCCAGTCCCAGGGTCGGGCGGATCCCATAGATCATTCTCGAAAGAATGCAGCGGCCAAGATTGTCCGTTCCAAGCGGATATTCTGCCGAAAATCCGGCAAATTTGTTCAGGATGTCCGTTTCATACGGATCGTTCGGCGCGATAAACGGGGCGAATATACCCACGAGCGCTGTGAGGAGAACGATCGCCACAGTGAACATTGCGGTTCTGTTATGTAAAAAACGCTGAAGCATTAATGTTCCTCCTTTCTCATACGCGGGTCTGATACCGTCTGTAAAATATCGAATAACAGATTGAAAACTACAAACAGTACTCCGATCAGAAGGACGTATGTCTGGATCACCGGATAATCCCGGTTAAAGATTGAGCTGATGCAGAGTGTCCCGAGTCCAGGCCACGCAAATACATTTTCCACCACGATCGTTCCCGAGATCAACTGTGGAATACTCATCCCGACTGCAACGATACAGGTATGCATGGAGTTTTTCAGGATATGTTTTACGAGGATTAATTTCTGTGGCAGTCCCCTGACATTCGCATAAAGGACATAATCCTGCTTCATATTTTCCAGCATATTGTTCCGGATCAGGCGGATATAGGTGGAAATATAGCTGAGTGACACTGTGAATGCCGGAAGGATCAGATGTTTCCATGTTCCGTTTCCGCTCGTCGGAAGAAGATCCAGTTTGATCGATACGAGCCACATGAGAAGAAGTCCCACCCAGTACGCCGGCATCGCCGTTGTCATAAAGACGATGGCTCTCATAATCTTATCGAACCATCCGTCTTTATAGACGGCGCAGAGGAAACCGATCGGCAGACTTAAAAGGATCACCATCACGAAGGAAACGCCGGCCAACTGAAGAGTCGCCGGCATGCATCTTGCCAGTTCCCCGGCAACGGTTCTCTTTGGGTTTACATAACTAATTCCAAAATCGCCTCTCAGGCAA
Source organism: Paludibacteraceae bacterium (assembly GCA_963646925.1). Classification (GTDB taxonomy): domain Bacteria; phylum Bacillota; class Clostridia; order Lachnospirales; family Lachnospiraceae; genus Pilosibacter. The sequence continues at coordinate 8,272 of CAVIYT010000154.1, read as the reverse complement.
TCCGCGAGCCAAGAAAAATACCGCACAAGATAAGGTTTATCCAGACCAAGCTCTGCCCGGACTTCTGCGATGGCTTCCTCCGTGATGATCGGTACCTGGCGGACACGCAGTGCCACCTCTGCCGGATCCGATGGAATCAGATTGATAAATACAAAGCAAACAAATGAAATCACGATCAGAAGTGGTATCGCTGACAGGATCCGCTTGATGACGTACTGTTTCATGAAATTCTCCTTTCCGTACATGCGCACAACAACAAGCCGCCCGGATGGACGGCCTGTCAGATCGGGCTGATTATTTTTATTCGAAGTAGAAATCAGCGAACGGAACCTCATACTGGGTCTGTGTGAAATGGAAACCCTGAAGATCCGAACGATAGATCGCCTTGTTGCACTCGTAAGTAAGCGGAATGTATACCGCGTCCTCATGAAGTCTTGTCAGGACGAATGTATAGAGTTCCTGGCGCTTCGCCTCATCGGTGGATACAAGAATGTCTGTGATCGCCTGATCGATATCCGCCTTGTCCTCAAGACCGAGCTGTGCCGCATAGTCACCGTAAACCGGCGCGCGCATCGCCGCCAGAGAAGACTGCGGGTCATACGGCATGCCCCAGCAGATATTGAATACCATGTCAAAGTTTCCTGCCTTCATGTTGTCGCGGTAGGACTGTTCCTCCTCGCCGTGGATATTTAAAGAAATTCCGATCTTCTGGTACTCACTCTGCAGATACTCAGCAATCGCTTTTTCGGTCACACTGTCACTGTTGTAGAGGAGATCAATGTTCAGTTTCTGACCGTCCTTTTCACGGATCTTGTCCGCTCCAACGACCCAGCCGGCCTCATCTAACATATTCTGGGCAAGCTCCACATCATACGCGTATGGTTCGAGATCAATATCACAGTACGGAACTGTTTTCGCGAACAGAGTGTCTGCCGGCTGCTCAAGACCATAGAAGATGCCATCGGAAATTGCCTGCTTGTTGGTCGCATGCTGAAGCGCCTGGCGGACTTCCTTATCTGCAAGGACATCTCTGGTCGTGTTCAATACGATCTGACGGGTAGATGTCGGGTCAGACAGGGATACGGTAAATTTATCGTTTCCTGTGTACTGGTTGATCGCGTCCGCGTCAATCATGTTTTTACCGAAGATCATATCGATCTCGCCCTTCTCCAGCGCAAGAATTCTCGTCTGGTTATCCGGGATTACCTTTACCGTGATCTTTTTGATCTTCGGCTGCTCACCCCAGTAATTTTCGTTTGCCTCAAAAATGGCATATTCGTCTGTCACAAAATCGGTCAGCACATACGGTCCTGTTCCGATATACGCGTTGACTCCGTCTTTTGTGCTTCCATCCTTCATCGCTTTCGGAGAGATCATCGCGAACGGTCTCGTAACCCCAAGCTCTGTTAAAAGCGGGTAGTACGGCTCTGAAAGTTCGATCACAAAGGTCTTGTCGTCCGGCGCCGATACGCCCACAAGAAGGTTCATCATCTCCAGCCATGTATGGCGGTCCTTATTCTCGATGATCGCGTCAAAGTTTGCCTTGATCGCGTTTGCGTCGCAAACTTCCCCGTCAGAGAATTTCACACCGTCACGGATGTGGAATGTATAGGTCTTGCCGTCATCACTGATGTCCCAGGATTCTGCCAGGCATCCCTCATATCCGTCTGCTGTGATATTTACAAGCGTCTCATAAAGCATCTCCTGGGCATACATTTCTCCTGCATAGAGATGCGGATTTAAGTCGCGAATATCGCGATAGTTTACAAATACAAGTTCCTCTTTTGCTTCAGAAGCACCGGTTTCCGATGCTGCGGCACTGCTTTCCGTTCCTGCTGCTGCCGTTGTCTCCGCTGCGCTTCCTGCTCCGCCGCATCCCGTCAGAGATGCCGCCATAAGACCTGCCAGGCACAGGCTAAGTATTCTTTTTTTCATGTTGTCCTCCTCTTGAGTATGTGTGGGGGAGCTTTCCGTTTTTGCGCTCCCCGCTTGTGTCTATTTTTCGCAGGAATTACTATACCATAGTTAGTCGAAACTTACCAATGCCGTTTCATGGGGGATTAGTTATAACAAAAGCGTATAACAATGGGATTTTTTTATATGATATCGCTCATATAAGTACCATCTGCTATACGCTTTTCATATAAATCCTTCAAGTACGCGGGTCTGCTGAGCCATTGCGAACTGACCTCATTACTGTAAATATGTCTTCAGTTTCCCCAGATATTGTTCTGCTTCCGCAGACAGTGAGGCATTCTCCGCCGCCACATACCCAAATGTCAGAAATGGCTCGCAGTCCTCGATTTTAAGCGCTTTGATTCCATATTTCTGATAACCTGACGGGACGATATCAATCCCCAGGCAGCACACATCAGAATGCAGAAGCAGATTATTGATCATGTAATCGCTGTTTGTATAAAACCTGTCATTCATATGTTGTTCCGAGATAAAAGCGCCGACGCTGATCCGTTCGATATGATGTTCCATTGCAAAGAAATCCTCTGTCTCTGTCACAAATTTCATCCCCTTCAGTTCGGAAAATCGGATGGAATCCCGTTCATATAGCGGATGATTTTCCCCAACATAGACACAGATTCCCCTAAGCGTCAGCTTATAGAATTCCAGTTTTTTATGCCACATGATATGCTGAAAACACGGCATCTGCGCCTCCGCGAAATAGACGATCCCAATCTCCGAGATCCTCGCTGCCACGTTATCCGTGATCTCTTCCACCGTACCTTCCCGATATTCATACTTTAACTGCTCTCCACAGCCCTGATACAGCTGCACCATCAGTTTCGTGAGCAAACCGCTTCTGTAGCCGGACACGGAAAATCTTCTCCCGTTGGGCCGCTCAGACATCGAGCGGATGACATTGGAATGTTTTAAAATACTCATCGCGTGACCATAGAGTTCTTCCCCCTGGGGTGTCATCTTGATTCCCTTGTTGCTTCTCTCCATAAGCGTCACATGCAGTTCTTTTTCCAGGCTGTTTAACACGCGGCTCACATTCGGCTGTGTTGTATATAATTTCTCTGCCGCACGGTTCAGACTCCCATACTCTACCGCCGCCGCAAAATATTCCAGTTGTTTGATCTCCATTTTTAATTCCTTCCTGTTCATAAACATATACCGACGCACCGTTGTCCCTAATATGTTAGCACGGACTAACTCCTAGGGCAAGCGATTTTTCTTGCCAATGACGGTAATTCTGGTAAAATGTAATTATCTACGACAGAGGAGTGACACCCATGGTTACATTAAATGATTATCTTTATTCCGGCGATACCATGTTCAAGATCCTGAAGAACTACAGCCAGGACCTGAAAAAAGAAGCGAAGTGCACCAACAACGAGATCGATCTGATGCACGCGAACTTCCTGCTCCAGATCCGGGAACTTCTTGAGCACAACGATTTCCTTACCGCCCAGTCCCAGAAGATCCGGGAATTTTATATCCATATGGCGAAGGAATATCCGCTGCTGGCCTTTAACTTTAAGGGACGCATCAAGTCCCTGATCCGCTCCGAGGCGAAGTTTAACGGCTATATCGTCGAATACATCTACGATTACTATATTGAAAATAAGACATATCCGTCGATCTCTGAGCTCAAACAGCGTCTCAGCTGTTTCCGTGATCTCATCGCGTACCGGATCGTGACTTCCCTGCCGAAATGCTATCTGAAACCGGGTGAATCCCAAGAAGAGGCTGATCTCCGGTACCTTTACCAGATTGCCAACGAACTTCCGGGCTTTCTCGAAGAGCGCGGCTTCACGGCGGAACCGGCATACGGGACAAAGGAAAGTACCTCTCCGCTTTTAAACGATGATGTCCGGCCCTATTACCGGGACTATGTCTGCGGAAATTCTTCCGATGACTATCAGTCGCTCCACATCACCTTCTACGACAACAGCTCCCGCAGCTACATGGAAGTCCAGCTCCGCACAAAGCACATGGACGACATCGCTGAGATCGGTGTCGCGAACCACTTAAGCTACGAAAAACGCCAGGAAGGCGAGCGCGCCCGCCGCGACGAGATCCCTGAAGGCGAATGCGTCTACTTCGACGAAGCCTACGAACGCTGCCGCCGCCTCGTCACCCTAAACCTCGCCGACCTAGACGTCAACATGTTCTCCGCCATCAACAACGATCTCGTAAACGACGGCTGCGGCCTCTACCGCGGACGTTTGATCCTGCCGTATGAGCATCTGTCGAGGCATCAGAATGAGCTGATGGACTGAAATATTTCTATCAATGATACGCCGCTGTTTTTCGGGAACAGCGGCGTAATTTGCAGTTTTAAATGTTAATACAGCTTTATATTTAATCAAAGAAATAAACATTTTACATTTATGTGCTTCTGTATTATACTTTAACCATCGAAAGAAAGAAACGAAAACAAAGCACATGAAACATAAAAACAAAATCAAGAGGAGGTAACACTTATGATCGTATTAACATTAAATGATTTATGGGAAAACTGCGAACCGAACGATTAATATTAAATTAATTAAAGACTTTCTTCCTTAAACACCCTGTGTCCCCGCACAGGGTGTTTTCCTGTCTTTACCACCTTTACTGTATGATACAGAATTTTCAGTTCAGAAAATTTCTTCCCATGTACAGCAGCTTCCTTTTTCATATATTTCACTTTCTGAACTGTTCTTGACATTCTCCTGCTCTCGCTTTAATATATTTAGGTTCCAAAGTAATATTATGTGACCGCCTGATGCGGTCTGCATCTTCAAACAGGAAAGGATTTTCTCATGGACATCGGAAAAATCATCAACCATCTTTCCAGCCGTCTCCGCTCGCGTTCGCAGGAGGTGCATGCGAAGCTCGGGATCGGGAACGCGCAGGGGAAGATCTTAAACTTTATTCTGGTGGAATCGGCGCTTCATCCGGTCTATCAGAAAGATATTGAAAAGGAATTTTCTCTTCGGCCGCCGACGGTGACGGAGATGTTGAAATCCCTGGAAGCCAGGGAACTTATCCGCCGGATCCCTGACGAGCAGGACGGGCGCTTTAAGCGGATCGTCTTTACCGAGAAAGCGGCTGCCGTGAAGGACGCGCTGAATGAGGAAATTCATAGGACGGAAGAACTTCTCTTAAAGGGAATTTCCGAAGAAGAGTTGCAAGAATTTATCAGAATAACAGGAAAAATGCTGCAAAACCTGGAACAAGCATAGCCGTATCCACCATGCAGTCCTAAATTGTGCTAATAGCAGTTAAATTGTAAACAATTTTTGATCGGTCAGCAGTTAAGTATCACCCGGCTTTTTAAGCTCTCCGGTACATAATTCCACTGCTGAACAAATCCAGTTTTTACGAGGTTAAACAACATGAATGACAACGAATTAATGAAATCCATGCCCGTCCCCCGGGCCGTCGCCAAAATGGCGATTCCCAGCATCATCAGCAGCCTGGTCACCGTCGTCTACAACATGGCGGACACATTCTTCGTGGGCCAGACCGGCGATCCCTTACAGGTCGCGGCGGTCAGCCTGACGAACCCGATCTTTATCTTATTTATGGCCTTCGCCAACATGTTCGGCATGGGCGGAAGCGCCGCGGCGTCCATCGCCATGGGCGAGAACAACAAAAAACGTATGAAACAGGTCTCCGCTTTCATCACCTACGCGTCCTTTGGCGTCGGCATCCTGTTCGCCGCCCTGTTAGTCCTCTTCATGCAGCCGATCCTTAACATTTTCGGCGCAAATGCCGAGACATACGGCCTCGCGAAAGGATACGTCTTCCACATCTCCTACGGCGCCCCGTTCATCATCTGGTCCGCCGCCGCGAGCTTTGTGGTCCGCTCCGAAGGTTCCAGCCGCGAAGCCATGATCGGCAGCATGATCGGAACCGTTGCGAATATCCTCCTTGACCCGATCATGGTCAGCGGTCTCCACATGGGCGCCGCCGGTGCCGCCATCGCGACCACCATCGGCAACATCATGGCAAGCGCCTACTATCTCTGGTACTTCATGAAGAAGAGCCCGAACTTCTCGATCCTGCCGAAATATTTCAGCCTGGAAAACCGCCTTGTCTCCATGATCTGCTCCTGCGGTTTCCCGACGGCGATCTTCTCCGTCCTGATGAGCCTGTCCACAATCATCTTAAACCAGATCCTGGTTGCCTACGGAAACGCTCCCGTGGCCGCTATCGGCATCGTATTTAAGGCCAACATGTTTATCACCTTCCTGCAGATGGGCCTCGCAAACGGCGTACAACCCCTCTTAGGCTACAATTTCGGCTCCGGTGACACGAAGCGCTTCCACGGCATCGAATCCTACACGAAGAAATGCTGCCTGATCGTCGGCATCGCCGCAACAGCCCTGTACTTCATCTTCCGCCGCCCGATCATCCAGATGTTCATAAACGACGAGGAAGTCATCCAGTACGGTATAAAAATGCTCATCGCCTATATGATCTCCGGTCCGTTCATCGGTATCCTCTTCACAAACATGAACTGCATGCAGTCCGCCGGAAAAGCCCTCCCCGCGACGGTCCTCTCCGTCCTCCGCCAGGGCGTCCTCCTGATCCCGGTTCTGTACCTCTTAAACGGTCTCTTCGGATTAAACGGCGTCATCTACGGCCAGGCTCTGACTGACTGTATCACCGTGCTCCTGTCCATCGTTTTCTGGAGAAAACTGTCATATAAACTGTACGCATAGTCTCATGCCAATCATCTGAAACTTGTTTATAGCATATTATCTAAACAAGTTTAAATCAGATAAAGCGAAAAATAGAAGCCGCAAGACTCCTTTTTTTAAGTAAGTCCTTCGGCTTCTATAAATCATCCACTTCCAATTATCATCAGAGCCAATTTGTTATAGAATCGATATGCTCCTCTACAACATCTTCAAAATCTCATCCCGATCCAGCACAATACTCTGGATTCCTTCTCCGGACAGGATCTCCTCCGCAAGCGCGCTCTTGCTTTCCTGGAGCTTTTTGATCTGCTCCTCGATCGTGTTCTCCGCTATCAGATCATACACTGTCACCGTATTCTTCTGACCGATCCGGTGCGCGCGGTCTGTCGCCTGATTCTGCGCGGCGACATTCCACCAGGGATCGTAGTGGATCACGATATCCGCCGCCGTCAGATTCAATCCTGTTCCACCAGCTTTCAGAGAAATACAGAATACCGGTACCTCATCTGTCTCAAAAGAATCCACAAGCCGGATCCTCTGCTCTTTTGAAACGCTTCCATCGATCCGGTGATCCTCGATCTTCTCCTTCGCGAGCGCCTTTTCGATCTCATCCAGCACACTCGTAAACTGTGAGAATAAAAGCACCTTATGGCCACCGTCGACCGCCTGTCTTACAAGTTCCACGCAGGCCACCATCTTTGCGTTTTCACCATGATAATTTTCCAGAAACAGTTCCGGACCACAGCAGAGCTGGCGCAGTCTCGTGAGTTCTTTTAACACTTCCAGCTTGCTCTGTTTAAACTCCTCCTTGCTCTGCTTCTCCAGGTACATCTTCAGCCGCTTCGCATATGCGTCATAAAGCTTTCTCTGCTCTCCCTCAAGCTCAACCGTTACCGTCTTTTCGATCTTGTCCGGAAGCTCTGTGAGCACGTCTTTTTTCAGGCGACGGAGAATAAACGGATGAACCATGCTGCGCAGTCTCGCGCTCACTTCTTCATCCCGGTCGTTCATGATCGCCTCCTCGAATTTCTCCCTGAATCCCTGATATCCATACAAAAATCCCGGCATCAGAAAGTCAAAGATACTCCAGAGTTCACTGAGACGATTTTCCATCGGCGTTCCTGTCAGCGCCATCCGGAATCCACTCTGGATCAGACGCACGCTTTTTGCCGCCTGGGTGCCATGATTTTTAATGTACTGCGCCTCATCGATCACCTGATTCGCGAACCGGATATTCTCATAACATGCAATATCACGTTTCAGGAGATCATAAGAAGTGATCCAGATATCCGTATCTTCCCCATTCTGGATCATTTCCTGCCGTTCTGCGGCATTACCCGCAATCACTTTGCAGGAAAGCTCCGGAACAAACTGACTGATTTCCTTCTTCCAGTTGTACACAAGAGAAGCCGGTGTCACGATCAATGTTCGCAGTTCGTCCCCTTTCTTCCCTTCCTCTTTTTCTGACAGCAGGAATGTCAGTATCTGAAGTGTCTTTCCGAGTCCCATGTCATCCGCAAGGATTCCGCAGAAACCGCATCGTTTTAAAGTCTTCATCCACCGGAATCCATCCGCCTGATATGGTCGCAGGATCTCCCTCAATGACTGTGGAACCGTAT